>JANMMH010000170.1:0-4912 GCA_031373055.1 Rubrivivax sp.
CCCAGCGGCACGCTGATGGCATAGCTGATGAGGAAGGTCCACAGCCCCAGCGAAATCGACACCGGCAGCTTCTCTTTGATGAGCTGCCAGACCTCTTTGTTCTGCAAGAAGCTCTTGCCCAAGTCGAAGCGCAGGAAGTTGCCTAACATTTCAAGGTAGCGCACATGCGCGGGCTTATCGAAGCCGTAGAGCTTCATCAGCTCGTCACGCTGTTTCTTGTCGAGGTCGCGCCCGGCCTTGTAGCCGCTGGTGTCACCACCCATGCCCGCACTGGCCTCGGCCATGATCTGCTCGACCGGGCCGCCCGGCACAAACTGCATCACCACAAAGGTGATGGTCAGCGCGCCCAAAAGCGTGGGGATCATCAGCAGCAGGCGCTTGAAGATGTAGCTCAGCATGGTCGTTTCCTCAGGCCTTCTTCTCTAGCGATTTGTCCCACCACGTCCACAGCGGCCAGGGGGCGTGTTCGGTGAAGCCGGAAATCAGCGTGTCGGCCTGAAAGTAATGCGCCATCACTTTGGGCATGCCGAACTTGGTCCACATCGAAATCGGCTCGCGGCCCGAGAACAGGTCGGGGATCTGCCAGAAGTTCCACATCACGATGCGGTCCATCGCACGCGAGGCGTCGCGCAGCTCGGCCAGCGTGGTAGCGCGGTTCATGGCCGCGATCATGGCGTCGGCCGCGCGGCTCTTCACGCCACGGTAGTTGTTGTTGCCGGGCTCGTCGGCCGACTTGCTGCCATAGGTGGTGATGACGTCCGATGCTGCCGGCAGCGTAAAGCGCCCTTCAACGATGGCCACCATGTCGAAGTCGTACTGCTGCAAGCGGCGGCGGTACAAAGCGAAGTCGACCACGCGGTCGTTCATCTTGATGCCCAGCTTGGTGAGATTGCTCTGCCAGTCGTTGTTCGACCCGGCTCGCGGCTGCATGTACTCGAACACAAAAGCCTCGCCTTTGGCGTTGCGCAGCACGCCCGCGCTGTCGAGCTTCCAGCCGGCTTGGTCGAGCAGGTCGCGCGCCTTGAGCAGGTTGCGGCGCAGACCATTGGGTGCGTCGTCGGTGCGCGGCGACACGAACGCCGGGCCGAAGACGCGCGGCGGCAACTCGGCGCGAAAAGGCTCCAACAAGGCCAGCTCTTGCGGCGAGGGCAGGCCTTTCGCGGCAAAGTCGGAATTGTTAAAGAGGCTGCTGGCGCGCGTGAAGGTGCGTGTTTTGTTGAGCGTCTCGAAGTCGTAAGTCAGGCCCAGCGCTTCGCGCACTCGGATGTCCTGGAAGATGGGCCGGCGCATGTTGAGCTGATAACTCTGCAAGTACTGGCCATAGCGCGTAGGCATCACCAGCTTGGCAATGCGCCCGTCGTCCCATTTCACGCCTGCGTGCTGGCGCACAAAGGCGCGCGCGCGGTACTCCTTCATGAGGTCGTATTCGCCCGCCTTGAAGGCTTCGCGTGCCACCGCGTCATCGCTGTAATTGCGGTAGACCACACGCTCGAAATTGAAGTGGCCACGGCGTACGGACAGGCCCTTGCCCCAGTAGTCGGGGTTGCGGCGAAACTCGATGCGCCGCGGCATGTCGACCTTGTCGATCAGGTAGGGGCCGCTGACGATCGGATAGTCAGTGACGATCTCGTCGAGCTTCTTGCCTGCGCCCCACTTGCGTGAAAACACCGGCATCGTGCCGCATACAAAGATCTGCTCACGCGACTTCTCGCGCAGCTCAAAGCGCACCGTGCGCGCGTCGATCACCACCACACGTTCGATCGCCGCCACCACCGTCTGGTACGAGGGCGTGGCCTCTTTGGACGACAACATGGCATGGCTGTGGCGCACGTCTTCGGCCGTCACCGCGTCGCCATTGTTGAAGCGCGCTTGAGGGTGAATGCGAAAGCTCACGGCCGAAAAATCCGGCGCCACGAAGATGGCTTCGGCGAGCAGCCCGTACATCGTGGAAGGCTCGTCCTGCCCCAAGTGCGCCAGGCCCTCCACCATCCAGATCATGATGCCGGCAGGCGAGTTACCGCGCACCGTCCAAGGGTTGAACTTGTCGAAACTGCTGCGCCGGTCGGGGTTCCTCAGCTTGATGGTGCCGCCCTTGGGCGCGTCGGGGTTGACGTACTCGAAGTGCGTGAACTCGGGCCCGTACTTCGGCGCGCCATAGGCGGCGAAGGCATGCACCCAACGCCCCGTATGCGGCTCGCCATCGGCGGGGGCTTGGGGTGGGGCGGCGGGGGCGGCTGGTGTGGCGGCGTGCAGCGCGCCAGCGAAGGGCGACGCCATCAGCAGCGCTGCGAGCTGGCGGCGCGCGTGGCCGACGTCGCTTAGATCATCAAAGGGGTTCACAGATGGGTTCACTGGCGGTTTCATGCTTTCTTCGCCGCTGGTTTAAGAAGCTTCTGGCAGGCCTCGCGCTGGCCCGCCGCCGTGCTGGCCTTGGCACACACGGGCGTCAGCTGCGCTTGCAAGCGGCGCAACACCGCTGCCTGCTTGCCATCCGCATTCCAGCTCACGAGCTTGGTGCTGACGCGCTGCATCGAACGCACACTGCGGCCGCTGAAGGCGCCTTGATCTTTGGCCGCCTCGGCAATCAAACGCGCCGCCGTCTTCTCGATGCGCGGTGCGTCGCTGGGCGCCAGGTCGACCAGGGCGGCAAGGTAGCCCGAGCCCCACTGCAGCCGCGTGGCCGGCCCCACGCTCGTCTCAAACGCCTGGCCGTACCAGCGCAGCGCCTCGTCTTTCTTGCCCAGCTTGCGCGCGTTGCCGCCGAGCTGGCTCATCAGGTAGTAGGGCGAAGCCGCGCGCTTGAGGTTGCTGGTGAGCAGCGCTTCGCTCTGCTCCCACAGCCCCGCTTGGCTGAGGGCGTAGCCGGCGGCCGTGATGATCATCTCGCGCTCATAGCCGTCCACCACCTCGCGGTCGACGCGGGCGGCGTGGTCGATCACCTCCTGGCGCAGGGCCTCGGGCATCGTCACGGCCGTGGCGTCTTTGGGCTGGCCCATGCGCGCCAGGTTGATGCGTGCAATCAGCGCGCCGATGCGGTCGCCGCGCGACAGCGTGCTGTCCAGCTCTAGCCGCTTGAGGCTGGTTTCGAACAAGGCCAGCAGCGGCGCGCGGTCCACGCTGTCGTCGCTGGTGAGCACGCGCACGATGTCTTTGGCGTCGCCGGTGAGCACGTCACTGTGCAGGCGTGCTAACGCTGCATCTGACAGCACACGCTCCACGCGGGCTTTCAGCGCCGCGTCGGGCTTGATACCCTTGCCGTCGTCGCTGGCGCCCAGCGCCTTGAGCCACAGGCGGGTGGTGATCTCGGCGTCAACCGCCGGGCTGTTGGCCGTCAGCGCCGCGAGCTGCCCAAGCAGCGCAGGTACCTCGCCCTTGGGCACGAGCTGCTGCTCGTCGGTGTCCCAGGAGTAGTAAGCCAGCATGCGCCATTCGTTGGCCGTGAGTGCCTTGTTGGCACGCGCATCGGCCAGCACGTCCTTGACCGGGCGCCCACCGCTCAGGCCCAGCTGCAGCACAGTCATCATCTGCTCCGCGTCGACCTCGCCCGGCAAGCGCGTGATCTCCACACCCTGCGGCGTGAAGAGCACCACGGTCGGGTAGCCGCTGACCTTGAAGCGCGTGCCCACACGCTGCGCGCCGGGGCGGTCGCCATCGACATGCACCGCCACAAACGAGCGTGACTGCACGGCGAAATCTTGGCGGTTGAAGAAGGTCGCCTTGAGCTGGTTGCACGGCGGGCACCAGGTCGCACCCCAGTACATCAACACCGGCTTGGCTTCCGTGCGGGCTTTGCTGAAGGCGCGGTCGACATCGGCGTCGCTGGCGGCGGGGAGCCAGGCGACGTTGGTGGAGGGCAGGGCGGGGGCGGCATAGGCATCCTGCGGCGACAGGGCCTGCATCAAAGCGGCCAGCGCCAGCATCGGCAGCAGCGGTTTCATAGTGGCGAACTCCACAGCACGACGAACAAGGCGCGGATTGTGCGCTGGCCCAATGCTGGGGTGAACCCGCAGCTGCGGGTGCGCTATGCCGGGTTAACCCACCACCTGTACGCCCTTCCAAAACGCCACCCGCCCCTTGATCTCGGCCGCCGCCTCCTTAGGCTCAGGGTAGAACCACACCGCATCGGGATTCGCGTCACCGTCGACGAAGAGCGTGTAGTAGCTGGCCTGCCCCTTCCACGAGCACATGGTCTTGGTGTTGCTGGGCAATGTGAACTTCGCGGCGAGCGAAGCGGCGGGGAAGTAGTGGTTGCCTTCGACCACCACGGTGTCGTCGCTCTCGGCAACCACGGTGCCGTTCCAGATGGCTTTCACGGACGTCCTTTCAATCTTGGCTGCGCAGGGATGGCGCGGCTGGATTTGAACGCATGGCTCAAGCTGCCGCAATGCTGCTCTAGCCATGCCACGCTACATTGCCGGGCATGAACCAAGCGACAGTCACCCACACCACCACCGTCACCCGCCCACGCACCGTTGAGCGCCTGGTGCAAGGCCAGGCCACCAGCGACGGCGCGGGCGTCAAGCTCATCCGCGTGTTGACGCAGGACTTGCAGCGCCGGCTCGACCCCTACCTGATGCTCGATGCCTTCGGCACCGACAACCCGGGCGACTACATTGGCGGCTTCCCCGACCACCCGCACCGCGGCTTCGAGACCATCACCTACATGCTGCAGGGCCGCATGCGCCATCGCGACAGCGCTGGCAACGTGGGCCTGCTGGTGCCCGGCAGCGTGCAGTGGATGACCGCCGGGCGCGGCGTCATCCACAGTGAGATGCCCGAGCAGGAAGACGGCGCGATGGAAGGTTTTCAGCTTTGGCTGAACCTGCCCGCGCGCGACAAGATGCGCGCGCCCTGGTACCGCGACATCGCCAACGACGAGGTGCCCGAGTTAACCCTGCCGGGCGTGCGGGTG
>JANMMH010000185.1:0-12847 GCA_031373055.1 Rubrivivax sp.
GGCCTGGTGTACGGCCGGCCCGAGGCGATCAGCGCCTACCTGATCCCGCACCCGGTGATCCGCAAGGTCACGTTCACCGGCTCCACGCCGGTGGGCAAGCAGCTCGCAGCCCTGGCCGGCGCGCACATGAAGCGCGTGACGATGGAGCTTGGCGGCCACGCGCCGGTGATCGTGGCCGAGGACTGCGACGTCGACCACGCCGCCCGCGTCGCGGCCGGCGCCAAGTTCCGCAATGCCGGGCAGGTGTGCATCTCGCCGACGCGCTTCCTCGTCGCCAATGCCGTGCGCGAGCGCTTCGTCGCCGGCTTCGCCGAGGCCACGCGCGCGCTGCAAGTCGGCCACGGCCTGCACGCTGGCACGACGATGGGGCCACTGGCCAACCCGCGCCGGCTGGCGGCGCTGCAATCGCTGGCTAACGATGCCGTTGAGCGTGGCGCCACGCTGGTGGCCGGTGGCGGGCGCATCGGCACGGCGGGCAACTTCTTTGCGCCGACGCTGCTGGACAACGTGTCGCGCGATTGCCGCGTCTTCAACGACGAGCCCTTCGGCCCCATCGCCGCAGTGCAGGGCTTCGACGCGCTGGACGACGCTATCGCCGAGGCCAACCGCCTGCCCTACGGCCTGGCGGCTTATGCCTTCACCGGCAGCCTGCGCACCGCGCATGCGCTGAGCCAGCAGCTGGAGGTGGGCATGCTGTGGATCAACCAGCCCGCACCCGCGTGGCCTGAGCTGCCTTTCGGTGGCGTCAAGGATTCGGGTTACGGCAGCGAAGGCGGCCCCGAGGCGCTGGAGGGCTACCTCAACACCAAGTCGGTTTCAACATCGGTGGTGTGAGGTGCGCGCGAGATGAACGTGCTCTTCATCATGGCCGACCAGCTGCGCTGGGACCACCTGTCCTGCGCCGGCCACCCCTACCTGCGCACGCCGAACATCGACGCCTTGGCCGCGCGCGGCGTGCGCTTCTCGCAGGCCTATGTGAACAGCGGCGTGTGCGGGCCCAGCCGCATGAGCTACTACACCGGCCGCTACCCCATCAGCCACGGCGCCACCTGGAACCGCGTTCCGCTGGCCATTGGCGAACGCACGCTCGGCGAGTACATCCGCAACCACGCGGGCGCCCAAGGGCACGACCTGTGGCTGGCCGGCAAGACGCATGTGCTGCCCGACGACGAAGGCCTGGCGCGGCTGGCCATCGAGGCCGAAGGCGAGCTCGGCCAGTTGCTGACGCGCGGCGGCTTCCGCGAGATCGACCGCCACGACGGCCACCACGAAACGCGCGATAGCGACGGCTACTCGGGCTGGCTGCGTGCCCAGGGCTATCACAGCCCCACGCCGTGGTCCGACTACGTCATCTCGGCTGTGGACGAGCGCGGCGACGTGGTCAGCGGCTGGAACATGCGACACGTACACCTGCCCGCGCGTGTGGCCGAGCGTCATTCCGAGACGGCCTACACCACCGAGCGCGCCATCGACTTCATACGCGAGCGCGGCGAGCGGCCCTGGGTGCTGCACCTGAGCTACGTCAAGCCGCACTGGCCCTACATGGCGCCGGCTCCCTATCACGCGAAGTACAGCGCCGACCAGTGCCTGCCCGTGCTCAAGAGCGATGCCGAGTTGCGCGGCGCGCACCCCGCTGTGGCCGCCTACCGCCAGCACGAAGAAAGCCGCAGCTTCGCCCGCGACGAGGTCGTGCGCCACGTGCGGCCGGCCTACCAAGGCTTGATCGCGCAGCTCGACGACCACCTCGGGCGGCTCTTCGAGTTCATGGACAAGCAGGGGCTGTCACGCGACACGCTCGTGATCTTCTGCGCCGACCATGGTGACTTTCTGGGCGACCACTGGTTGGGCGAGAAGGAGCTTTTCTACGACACCGTGCAGCGCGTGCCCTTCATCGTGGCCGACCCGCAGCCGGCGGCCGACGCAACACGCGGCAGCGTGGACGAACGCTTCGTCGAATGTGTAGACGTCGTGCCGACGATTCTCGAAACGCTTGGCGTGCCCATCCCCAGCCACCGCATCGAAGGCCGCAGCCTGCTGCCGCTGCTGCACGGCGAGTCGCCGGCGTGGCGCGACTTTGTCTACAGCGAGCTCGACTACGGCTTCAAAGGCGCGCGGCTGACGCTGGGCCGCACGCCGCAGGAGTCCCGCGCCTTCTCCATCCGCACCACGAGCCACCGCTACGTCAACTGGTTAGACCTGCCGGAGCAGCTGTTTAACCTGCAGGTCGACCCGACCGAGATGCAGGATCTGGGGCGCGACGCGGGCAGCGAGCGCACCCGTGCCGCGATGCGCGGTCGTCTGCTCGACTTCCTGGCGCGGCGCAAGCACCGCACCTCGGTCAGTGACGAGTTCATTGGCAGCCGCACCGACACCCACAAAAAAGCGGGTGTCTTCTATGGGCAGTGGTAGGCCGCCGCGACACGACAACGAGGAAACAACGCATGCGCACACAGGTCGCCATCGTCGGCGCCGGACCGTCCGGATTGTTGCTGGGCGCGTTGCTGGGCCATGCAGGCATTGATGCCGTCATCGTCGAGCAGCGCAGCGCCGACTATGTGCTGGGTCGCATTCGAGCCGGGGTGCTCGAGCAGACGACCGTGGAACTGCTGGAGCAGGCAGGCGTTGCCGCACGACTGCACCGCGAGGGGCTGCTGCACACCGGCACCGAGCTCGCCTTCGGCGGCGCGCTGCATCGCATCGACTTCGAGGCCCTCACCGGCAAGCGCGTGACGGTCTATGGGCAGACCGAAGTCACCCAGGATCTGATGACGGCGCGCGCCCAGGCTGGGTGGGCCAGCGTCTACGAGGCACAGAACGTCAGCGTGGCCGGCTTCGACAGCGATCGTCCAGTCGTGCGATGGCGTCAAGACGGACGAGAGCACGAACTGGTGTGCGACTTCATCGCCGGCTGCGACGGCTACCACGGTGTATGCCGGGCCAGCGTGCCGAGTGCAGCCATCACGACGCACGAGAAGGTCTACCCCTTCGGATGGCTCGGCCTGCTGGTGGATGTCCCGCCGGCGAACGAGGAACTCGTCTACGCCAACCATGAGCGCGGATTTGCGCTGTGCAGCCAGCGCAGCAGAACCCGAAGCCGCTACTACTTGCAATGTTCCTTGGAAGACGACGCCGCAAGGTGGTCCGACCAGGCCTTCTGGGACGAACTTCGGCGGCGGCTCCCCAACGAGATCGCCGAGCGCGTGGTCACCGGAGCGTCGATCGAGAAGAGCATCGCGCCGCTGCGCAGCTTCGTTGCCGAGCCGATGCGTTTCGGGCGGCTCTTTCTGGCCGGTGACGCTGCACACATCGTGCCGCCTACGGGTGCAAAAGGCTTGAACCTTGCCGCGTCGGACGTCGGCTACCTCGCACGCGGCCTCGTCGAGCACTACACACAGCAAAGTGATGCTGGCATCGACGCCTATTCACAGCGCTGCCTGCGCCGGGTCTGGAAGGCCGAACGGTTCTCGTGGTGGTTCACGTCCTTGATGCACCAATTCCCCGAAGCCGGGTCGTTTGGTCAGAAGATGCAGCACGCCGAGCTTGAGTACCTGGTTGGTTCAAGGGCCGCTTCTACGGCTTTGGCGGAAAACTATGTGGGGCTGCCGCTGAGCGACTGACCGGCTGGTCAGGGGTCGCTTGTCGCTGAGCCAAGGCGCTCCTCGTGGCACCCGGAAGTTGTCAAGCTAGCTGTCGCACGAAGTCTTCAATTCGACCAAGGATGAGTACGGGTTGTCGTTGCTCACCGCTGGGCGGCTGCGGCCATGCGCCACGCCCAAGCGCTGCATGGTGGCCAGCATCGTTTGGCCTTTCATGGCGCCGCCATTGGCCGAATGCAGCGAGAACTGGTTGGCGCTGATGTCCTGCAGCAACTTGGCGGCTTGCGTGGGTCGCCGCTCATGAGCCGTTCGCTTCCTTGGCCAACGCCGGTGGCGCCAGGCGGTAGCTGGCTGGCGTTCGGCTCAGCTTGATCGGTGAGGCCACGCCTCGGTACGGCTCGTGAGCGGGCGCGCCGATGTTCACCACCATGCCACGATGCGCCGTGTGCGCGTCGGCCAGCGCGGTGGCCACGTCCTGGATGGGAGCGCAGGGCACACCGGCTTGCACCAGGCGAGCGGCCAGCGATTGGCATTCGAACGGGGCCAGAAAGGCTTCGAGCTTTTGCTTGAGCTGCTGGCGATGCACCGAACGCTGCCCATTGCTCGCGAATGCCGCATCGCGCGCAAGCGACTCGTCGCCAAGCATTGCGCACAGCGCGGCGAACTGGCGGTCATTGCCTACCGCCAGAAAGATCGGCTCGGTGGCAGTCGCGAAGGTGTCGTAGGGGTAGATGTTGGGATGCGCATTGCCGCTGCGCTTCGGGCTGCGGCCATCAAGCAGGTGGTTGGCCGCGTGCGGGTGCAGCAGCGACAGGCCGCAGTCGTACAAGGCGGCTTCGACGAACTGGCCGCGGCCGCTGCGCTGGCGCTCGTTGAGCGCGAACATGATGCCCAGCGCCGCATTCAGGCCGGTGACCATGTCCACCACCGGCAGGCCCACACGCAGCGGCTGCCCACCGCGCTCATCAGGCTCGCCGTTGACGCTCATGATGCCCGTTAGCGCCTGGATTGCTGCGTCATAACCGGGCAAGCCGCCCATCGGCCCGTCGGCACCGAAGCCGCTCACGCGGCAGTGCACCAGCCGCGGGAAACGCGCCGAGAGTTGGTCCCAGCCGAGGCCCCATTTCTCGAGCGTGCCGGTCTTGAAGTTCTCCACCAGCACGTCGGCCTCATTCAGCAGCGCCAGCAGTTCCGCTTGCACTTCGGGTCGGGTCAGGTCCATGCAACGGCCGCTCTTGTTGCGGTTCAGGCCGAGGAAGTACGACGCCGTGCCGCTGGCGTCGAAGGGTGGCCCCCAGCCTCGCGTCTCGTCGCCCTGCGGCGGCTCGATCTTCAGCACGTTGGCGCCATGGTCGGCCAGGATCTGCGTGCAGTAGGGGCCGGCCAGCACGCGCGAGAGGTCGATGACGCGGATGCCTTGGAGGGCGCCTTGCGGGTTTGCGGTGTTGGCGGTGTTGACGGCGTTCATTCCGAATGTGCCTTGATGTGGGTGAGCAATGCGCTGACGACCGCCTCGTTCTGGTCCGTCATCAGCCAGTGGCTGGCCTGCGCCAGCTCGATCAGCCGCGCGCCACGAATGCGGCCGGCGAGGATGCGGCCGTTGGCCGGCACGATGAGCTCGTCTTGCAGGCCATGCATGACCAAGCTCGGGCACCTCAGCTGCGGCAGCTCAAGGTAGGCCGACCAGCCGATCAGGCCGTACAGCTGGGCCTCGTAGCCACGCGGCGAGGGTTGATCAGCCAGCCGCACCAGCGCGTCTTCGTCGAACAGGGCGTCGGGGGTGTCGCGCGCGTAGGTGTGGGGCCGCATCGCGCGCAGGCCGTGCTCGTGCGACATGCGGCTCTTGGCGAACAGCAGCTGGCGCACCTCGCTTGCGGCTTGCACGGCCCAGATGCCGCCGCTATGGGTGCCCAGCAGCGAGAGCGTGCGCACGCGCGCCGGGTGGTCCAGCGCCAGTTGCTGCGCGATCATGCCGCCCATCGAGAAGCCGACCACATGCGCGCTGGTCTCGCCGGCGGCGTCGAGCACTGCCGTCACGTCGGCGGCCATGTGTGCCACGCGGTGCACCACGGCGGCGGGCGTGCGCGTCTGGCCGACGCCGCGGTTGTCGAGCAGGATCACGCGGTGCCTCTTGGCCAGGCGCGGCGCCACACGGAACCACAGCGCCGAGCTGCAGCCCAGCCCCATGATCAGCACCACCGGCGCGCCGCGGCCGAGCGAAGTCCAGTGGATCTGCGCGCCTTGGTTTTCTACGAAGGCCATCAGCTGGCGGGTCAGGGAACGAGGATGGTGCGGCCCACCACGCGCCCGGCGTGAAGGTCCAACAAGGCATCGTTCGCCTCGGCCAGGGGCCGGCGCGTGACCGGTATCGCTTTCATGCGCACGCGCTTGGCCAAGGCCACCAGTTCGCGCAGTTCTTCCAGCGTGCCGACGTAGCTGCCCTGCAGCGTGAGCGGGCGCATCGGGATGATCGGCAGCGACAGCGTGATGTCGCCGCCCATCAACCCGCAGATGACGATGTGGCCACCCCGGGCGCTGGCCGCCACGGCCAGGCTCACCGTGGGCGTGGCACCCACGAGGTCGAGCACGGCACGCGCGCCGCCATCGGTGGCTTGCTGGATCTGCTGCACCGCGTCGCTGGCCTTGGCGTCGATGACGGCCAGCGCCCCGGCGGCGAGCGCGGCTTCGCGCTTGAGGGGGTCGATGTCGACCACCACGGCACCACGGCCGCCGAGTGCTTTCAGCACCTCGATCGCCATCAGTCCCAGACCCCCGGCACCGATGATGACCACCGGCCCTTCGTGGATGCGCGCGCCCAGTTTCTTCAAGGCGCTGAAGGTCGTGACGCCCGCGCAGGCCAGGGGCGCGGCTTCGGCGGGGTCCAGGTCCTCAATGTCCACCAAGTAGCGCGGGTGCGGCACGATCACGTACTCGGCAAATCCGCCCGGCCGCACCACGCCCAGCGACTGCGGCTTGATGCAGATGTTCTCTTCACCGCGCCGGCAGGCGGCGCACTCGCCGCAGCCGATCCACGGGTGCACCAGCACGCGCCGGCCCTCGTACTCACCCACGATTTCGTGGCTCAGCGTCATCGGCGGCTTGATGCCGCGGTCGGCCAGCGCGAGTTTCTTGCCGCCGCCCAGGTCGTAGTGGCCCTCCCACAAGTGCAGGTCCGTGTGGCACAGGCCGGCGGCCAGGACCTTGACCAGCACCTCGGTGCCTTGGGGTTGGGGGATGGGTCTTTCCACCAGCTCAAGCGGCTGGCCATGGTGCATCACGCAATAACAGCGCATTTGAGAGTTGTCCTTGGGTTTGAGTTGGGTGATCACACCGAGCGCGGCGCGAGCCAGGCTTCCAGGGCGGGCCACATGCGCGTCTGTGCGCCGCGCCCGGCCACCAGGCCGACATGGCCGCCCTTGACGATCAGCTCCTGCTTGTCGCGGCTGCCCGCAAGTGCCACCAGGTCACGCGACGAGGCATAGGGCGTGATGTGGTCGTCTGCGGCAAGCAGGTGCAGCAGCGGCACCTTGAGGCTCTTCAGCGAGACGGTCTTGCCGCCCAGCAACCACTCGCCCTTGACGAGCTTGTTGCCGCGCAGAAAGTCATTGACCATCTGGCGAAACACGCCACCGGGGAAGGGAATGTTGTCGGTCTCCCACTTGCCCATACGCAGGTTGCTGCGCACGACCTCTTCGTTGTCAATCTGGTTGAGCAAGTTCATCGCGCCGGCCAGCTTGCCCAGCGGACGCAATGCACGCAGGGTGTTCTGCACCCAGTCGGCCGGCACGTTGCCGTAGTGCTCGATGAGTGCTTCTTCGTCGAAGCCGGGGCCCATCCAGGCCTTCAGCGATTCCAGGCCATCACCGTTCACCGGCGCGGCCATGCACACCAGGTTCTTCAATGGCGCGTTGGGGTGAAGTGCGGCATACAGCACCGACAGCAGCCCGCCAACGCAGTAGCCAATGATGGAGAGTTCACGCTCGCCACTGTGCTGCAACACGCGCTGCACACAAGCCGGCAGGCGCTCCAGCACGTGGTCTTCGAGCGTTAGCGCCGCATGCTCGCGCCGGGGCCGGCCCCACTCGATCATGTAGACATCAAAGCCCTGGCGCAGCAGGTGCTCGACCATGCTCTGCCCGGGCACCAGGTCCAGGATGTAGGGCTGGTTGACGAGCGAGGTCACGATCAACACCGGCACGCGGTAGACGCTCTCACCCGGCGCCACCAGCGGCTTGAAGTGCTGGAGCTTCATCGTGCCCTGCGCGTAGATCGTCTCCTTGGGGGTGACACCCAGTGGGCCAGCGATCTGCGAGAACGCTTCGGTCGGCAGGCCGCTCGCCGCCAAGGCGCGCAGTACCGGGTTGATCGCCGGCTGCAATGGTGAGCGCGGCGGTGAAGTTGACGCTGCGTTCATACCTCAGCCCTTCTTGACGGCGGGGGGCTTGCGGTCCCGCCTGGGCTTGGCCTCAGGCGCCACGGCCGCAGCGGCGACCAAGGCTTCACGCAGTTGGCTCAGTTGCGCACCCACCTGCGCCAAGCCGTCTTCCAGGCGCCCGAGCCGCTCGTCCAGCGCTTCGAAGTCGCTGCGCGAGGGCAGATTGGCGGCGGCCAGCGAGGCCTGCGCCGCTTCGGAGAACTGGCGGTGCGCCATGCGCATCTCGTCGACCTGGCGCTTGACCAGGCTGCTGGCCTTGGGGTCCTTCAGCAGCGACGACAGACTCTCGCTCCACTGCGCTTCGGACTTGACGAGCCAGTCGCGCCACATCGTCATGGGGCTGAGCTTGTTCCAGTCGAGATCGGCGTTCATGCGCGCACCTCGGAGGTGGTCTTGAGAATGATGCGGCCACGAACACGGCCAGCACGCAGGTCTTCCAGCGCGGCGGTGGCATTCGCCAAGGGCTGCTCGGTCAGCGGCATGTCGGGCAGCACGCCGGTCTTGACGATGGCCATCAGCTCCTGCATCTCGACCAGGCTGCCGACATACGAGCCGATGACGCTCACCGCCTTCATCGACACCATGGCCGGCACGATGGGCGTGGCGCCGCCGAGCAGGCCCACGCAGATGAGCTTGCCGCCCTTGCGCAGGGCGCCAAAACCGAAGGCGAAGGATGAGCCGGCGCCAACGAAGTCGACCACCGCAGCGGCGCCGCCCGTGGCCTTCATCAAGGCCTTGAGCGCGCCGTCAGCCGTGGGGTCGATGAGCTGCCCAGCGCCGGCCGCGCGGGCGATATCCCACTTGCTCTGGTCGATCTCGACCACGATAGTCGCCACGCCGAACATCTGCTTGGCCAGGCGGATGCCCGACAGGCCCACGCCGCCGGCACCGATGATCACCAGCGGATCGTTCGTGCCAATGCGGCCGACTTTCTTCAAGGCGCTGTAAGCGGTGAGGCCCGAGCAGGCGTAGGTGCAGGCCTGCTCTTCAATCAGGCTGCCGTAGTCGAGCAGGTAGCGCGAATGCGGCACCACCACGTGGTCAGAAAAGCCACCGTCGCGGTGGATGCCCAGCGCCTGCGGTGCGTTGCACAGGTGCTCGTCACCGGCTTCGCACAGCGAACACTTGCCGCAGCCGATCCAGGGGAAAACGACGCGCCTGTCACCGAGCTTCACGCCTTGTGCGTCCGGGCCCACCGCCACCACCACACCGGCGATCTCGTGGCCCAGAGTTCGTGGCGGCTTGACAGTGCGTGTCATGTCGAGCTTGACGTCGCCGCCGAGATCGAAGTAGCCGTCATGCAGGTGAACGTCGCTGTGGCAGACACCACAGCTGCCGACTTTGACGATGACTTCACTGCCTTGCGGCTCGGGTGTGTCACGCAGGACCTGAGAACGTGGTCGGCCGAAGGCCTCGACCTGGTAGCTCAACATGGGGATCTCCTATTTGGGTTTGCAATCTGGGGGACAAGCGTGCTCACACGCCAAGAAAAGTGCTCAGTGCCGGGTCGTCACGCACGGCGCCGGAGGGGCCTGCCAGCACCACCTGGCCCTTCTGCAAGACGAGGGCACGGTCGGAGTGGTCCAGCACCTTGCGGTAGTCGCGGTCGACGATGAGCGTGGCGATGCCGTCCTTGCGGATCTGACTGACGACGCGCCAGATCTCGGCCACGATCAGCGGCGCTAGGCCTTCGGTGGCCTCGTCGAGCACGATGAGTTCGGGCTGCGTCATCAGCGCGCGGCCTATCGAGAGCATCTGCTGTTCGCCACCCGAGAGCTGGCTGCCTTGGTTGGACAGGCGCTCGGCCAGGCGCGGGAAGGTTGCCAGCACGCGCTCGAAGGTCCAGCCACGGCCGCCCTCACCTGCGGGTCGCGCGGCCATCACCAGGTTCTCGCGCACGCTCAGGTTGGGGAACACGCCACGGCCTTCGGGCACGTAGGCCACGCCTCGGCGTGCCACTTCGTGCGGCCTGCCCTTGGAGAGGTCGTGGCCGAAGACCTGGATGTGCCCGTCGCGCTGCGCCACGTGGCCCAGCAGCGTGCGGATCAGCGTGCTCTTGCCCATGCCGTTGCGCCCGAGCAGGCCCACCGGCTCGCCGCGGCCGATCTGCAGGTCGATGCCGTGCAGCACATGGCTGGAGCCGTACCAGGCGTGGATGCCGCGGGCGTCCAGGATCACGTCGTGCATCGTCATCTCAGTGCTCTCCGAGGTAAGCCGTTCTGACTTCGGCGCTGTTGCGCACGAACTCGGGCGTGCCCGAGGCGATGACCGAGCCGTTGACCATCACCGTGATGCGGTCGGCCACGCGGAAGACGGCGTCCATGTCGTGTTCGACCAGCAGGATGGCGTGGCTGGCCTTCAAATCGGTGAGCAACGCCAGCATGCGTTCGGTTTCCTCGGCACCCATGCCGGCCAGCGGCTCGTCCAGCAGCAGCACCTGGGGCGCGGTGGCCAGGCACATGGCGATTTCGAGCTGCCGCTTCTGGCCGTGGCTGAGCAGGCCGGCCGGCGTGTGCAGGAAGTCGGTCAGGCCGGCGCGCGCGGCGGCATCACGAGCAGCCGGCACGCTGTCCTGGCACGTTGAGGCGTCCTGCCACCACCGCCACGGTTTGGGCACGCGCGATTGCGCCGACAAGCGGCAGTTCTCCAGCACCGTGAAGCTCGGGAAGATGGTGTTGCGCTGGTAGCTGCGGCCCAGGCCCGCGCGGGCGCGCCGCGGCTGGCTCCAGGCGGTGACGTCCTGCCCCAGCAGTTCCATCTGCCCTTCGGACGGCGCGATCTCGCCGGACAGGATGTTGATCAGCGTCGACTTGCCCGCGCCGTTGGTGCCGATCACCGCGTGTACGCTGCCGCGCTCGAGTTCGATCGACACCTTGTTCACGGCCACCAGGCCGCCCCAGCGGCGCGTGATGTCGCGCCCGCGCAGAAGAATGTCGGCGGTGCTCATGCTTGCACCTCAACAGCTTCGGCCCTGCGCGAGCGGCGGCCGAGCAGCCGCTCTTTCCATTGCCCGGGCACACCCACCAGGCCGCGCGGCAACAAGGCCACGCTGAGGATGATGGTCAGCCCCAAGCCCAGATGCCAGTGCTTGGCGAAGGCACCGAACAGCGCTTCGGACTTGAACAGCTCCTGTAGCAAGGCAAACGCAAACGCACCGATCAGGGCGCCGCGCAAGTGGCCGATGCCGCCCAGGATGATCATGATCAGCACGGCGCCGCTGAAGTGCCAGCTCATCAGCTCGGGGTTGACGAAACCGTCCTTCACCGCAAACAGGAAGCCTGCAAGACCGGCAATGCCGCCCGAGATCGTGAACGCCGCCAGCTTGTATGGGTAGGTGCTGAAACCCGTGGCGCGCATGCGCTGTTCGTTCGCGCGGATGCCCGCCAGCGCGCGCCCGAACCTCGAGCGCATCAAGAGCGCCAGGAACACGAACACCGCCAGCAGGGCCGTCCAAGTGAACAAGTAGATGGCCAGCGGCTTGTCGAGATCGATCAGCGTGCCCAGGACCGGCTTGGCCGTCAGGTAGATGCCGTCGGTGCCGCCGCCCAGCGGTGTGTCGTGCACCACGTATTAGGCCATCTGCGCGAAGGCCAGCGTGACCATGATGAAGTAGACGCCCTTGGTGCGCAGCGACAGCGCCCCCACGGCCAGCGCGTACACGGCCGCAGCAGCCACTGCGGCCGGCAGCAGCCACGCCAGCGACGCCGCGCCGTCCTTGGGCGACAGCAGCACAGCGGCATAGGCGCCGATGCCGAAGAACGCCGCCTGGCCGAAGCACACGAGACCCGTGCCGCCGACCAGCAGCTCCAGGCTCAAGGCAAAGATCGCCAGCACCATGATCTTGGTTACGAGGTCGATGCCGAAACTGCCGGCCACGAGCGGATAGGCCGCGAGTGCGGCAAAGGCCGCAAGCACGAAGCCGGTCTTGGAATTGAGTTCGAATTTCATGGCGTTCACCCCCTCATGCGGCTTTGAAGAGACCGTCCGGCTTCCACAGCAGGATCAAGGCCATCAACACATAGACCAGCACGCCGGCCGCCTGCGGCAGCAAGACCTTGCCGAAGGTGTCGACGAAGCCGATCAACAAAGCCGCGAGCAAGGCGCCGCGGATGGACCCGATGCCGCCGATGACCACCACCACGAAGCAGATGATCAGCACCGAGCTGCCCATGCCGGGGTAGACGCTGCTCACAGGTGCGGCCACCATGCCGGCCAAAGCTGCGATGGCCACACCGGCGGCGAACACCACGCGGTAGAGGAACTTGATGTCGATGCCGAGGCTTTGCACCATCTCGCGGATGGTGCTGCCGGCGCGGATCATCATGCCCAGGCGGGTGCGCGTGAACACGAAGTACATGCCCAGTGCCAGCGCGATGCAAACGCCCGAGATGAAGAGGCGGTACACCGGGTAGGTCATCATGTCGCCCAGCGCAATGGTGCCGGCCAGGATCTCGGGCGCTTTCACGCCATGCACGTCGTCACCCACGAGCAGACTGCGCAGCTCCTCGAAGACGAGGATCAAGCCATAGGTCATGAGCACCTGCTGCAAATGCTCGCGCTCGTAGAGGTAGCTGTAGAAAGCCCACTCCAGCACATAGCCCAGCAGCACGGCAAGCACGAGGCCGACTGCCAGCACGGCAAAAAACCCGCCGCCAAACGTGGAGGCCACGACAGGCGACAGCGCAAAGGCCATGTACGCGCCGATCATGTAGAAGCTGCCGTGCGCCAGGTTGATGACGCCCATGATCCCGAAGATCAGCGTCAGCCCGCTGGCCATGAGGAACAGCAGCAGCCCGTACTGCAGCGAGTTCAGGCA
>JANMMH010000228.1:0-2453 GCA_031373055.1 Rubrivivax sp.
GCCGACCCCGAAGAGGTGATGGGCGTGCTGCGCGAGTACCACCAGGCCATGGGCGCGCTGATCCTTGAATTCGAAGGCACGCTCGAGCGCTTCACGGGCGACGGCATCATGGTCTTCTTCAACGACCCCGTGGTCATTGCCGAGCCCGCCGCACGCGCCACACGCATGGCCTTGCAGATGCAGCAGCAGATGACGGCGCTGGCCGCAGGCTGGCGCAAACGCGGCTACGACTTGCAGCTCGGTATCGGCATCGCCATGGGTTACGCCACCATCGGCGCCATCGGGTTTGAAGGGCGCATCGACTACGGCGCCATCGGCAACGTCACCAACCTGTCGGCGCGCCTGTGCGGTGAAGCTGCGGGGGGCGAGATCCTCATCGCGCCGCGCGTCTTGGCGGCCCTGGGCGAGGCCTTCGTTACCGAGACTGCGGGCGAGTTGATGCTCAAGGGATTGGGTCGCGCTGTGCCCACAGCGCGGGTGCTGCGCGAGCTCGCAGCCTAGCTGCAAAAAGCCCAAGCCCAGACAGCACTGCGCTACATTGGGCGCGTTGCGCCACGGCAGCATCACTGGAAGGACCGCACATGTGGTTTGTATTGATCGGAACAGCCCTGCTGGTGCTCAAGATCGCCGACATCGGCCCCTTCGCCGACATGAGCTGGTGGTGGGTGGCCCTGCCCTTTGCCGCGATCACCGTGTGGTGGGCCTTTGCCGACGCCTCGGGATGGACGCAGCGCCGCGCCATGGACAAGATGGATGAGCGCAAGGTCAAGCGCCGCGAGCGCGACATGGAAGCGCTGGGTTTGAATACGCGCCGCTCCAAACGCCTGGAAGCCATCCGCAGCGCGCACCGCCGAGCGCAGACGCCCGAGCAGCGCGAGAACGTGTCGCCCGACGCCAACGAAGACGGCCGCCGCCGCGGGCCTTGAGTCGCGACTCAATCCCCGTCCAGCACCGCCCCTGTGCTGGCGCTTGACGCGTTGCGCGCAAACTTGGCCATCACCCCGCGCGTGTAGCGCGGCTTGGGCGCGACCCATGCGGCACGGCGCCGTTCAAGTTCAGCGTTATCAATGTTTAGCTCCAAGAGCAGCTTGTGGGCGTCGATGGTGATCGAGTCACCCTCGTGGATGAGCGCGATGTTGCCGCCTGCCGCCGCCTCGGGCGCGACATGGCCGACGACCATGCCCCAGGTGCCGCCTGAGAAACGGCCGTCGGTGATGAGGCCCACGGTCTCGCCCAGGCCCTGGCCGATGAGCGCGCTGGTGGGTGCGAGCATCTCAGGCATGCCGGGGCCGCCCTTGGGGCCGAGGTAGCGCAGCACCATCACGTCACCGGCCTTGATCTGGCTGGCCATGATGGCGGCCAGCGCGGTTTGTTCGTCGTCAAACACCCGAGCTGGGCCGGTGATGACGGGGTTCTTCAAGCCGGTGATCTTCGCCACCGCGCCTTCGGGCGAAAGGTTCCCTTTCAAGATCGCGAGGTGGCCTTCGTCGTACATCGGGCTGCCTATGGCGCGGATGACATCCTGGTCGGCGCGCGGCACATCGGGAATCGCTGCCAGGTTCTCAGCCACTGTCTTGCCGGTGATGGTGATGCAGTCGCCGTGCAGCAGGCCGGCCTTGAGCAACACCTTCATGACCTGGGGAATGCCACCTGCGCGATGCAGGTCGATGGCCAGGTACTTGCCGCTGGGCTTCAAGTCACACAGTACCGGCACCTTGCGGCGCATGCGCTCGAAGTCGTCGATGCTCCACTCGACACTGGCCGTGTGCGCGATGGCCAGAAAGTGCAGCACGGCGTTGGTGGAGCCACCCGTGGCCATGATCACCGCCACGGCGTTTTCGATGGACTTCTTGGTCACGATGTCGCGCGGCTTCAAGTCCAGCTTCACGGCATTGACAAGCGCGCGCGCGGCAGCACGGGTGTGCTCGACGATGGGGTCTTCCACATTCGCCAGTGTCGACGTGAAAGGCAGGCTCATGCCCAGCGCTTCAAACGCCGAGCTCATGGTGTTGGCGGTGTACATGCCACCGCACGAGCCGCTGCCCGGGATGGCGCGGCGCTCGATCTGGCAGAAGTCTTCTTCGCTCATCTTGCCGGCGCTGAACTGGCCCACGGCTTCGAAGACGCTGACGATGTTGAGGTCTTGCCCCTTGTACTTGCCCGGCAGGATGGTGCCGCCGTAGACGTAGATGGCCGGCACGTTGGCGCGCAAGATGCCCATCATGCCGCCGGGCATGTTCTTGTCGCAGCCGCCGATGACGAGCACGCCGTCCATCCACTGGCCGCCGACGCAGGTCTCCACGCAGTCGGCAATCACCTCGCGTGAGACCAGGCTGTACTTCATGCCTTCGGTGCCCATGGCCATGCCGTCGCTGATGGTCGGCGTGCCGAAGGTTTGTGGGTTGGCGCCAGCATCCTTGAGCGCTTCAACCGCGGCGTCGGCCAGCTTTTGC
>JANMMH010000232.1:0-2669 GCA_031373055.1 Rubrivivax sp.
GCAAGTGCGCCGCCTCTTGCTCGCGGGCATTGCCCCCGTGGTGCTGGACGAGTTGTGGCTGCCCGCCGCGCTCTTCAAGGGCCTGACGCTGCAAATGCTGAGCGACGACCGCGGCCCGATGTACGGCCTTTTTGAGCGCCACTTCGGCGTGCGCATGATCCGCGCCGAAGAGAAGATCAGGGCCGTGGCAGCGGCTGCTGAAGACGCGGAGCTGCTGGGCTTGAGCGCCGGCGCGCCGCTGCTGTGCGTCGAGCGCCTGGCCTTTACCTACGGTGACAAACCGGTTGAATTTCGATGTGGCCTCTACAACACGGCGGCCCATCACTACCGCAATGAGTTGTCCTGACAACAGCACTGGGCAATGGCCCGCCAGTTCGGCGTCAGCCTGCTGCATTGCAATAGACTTGTTCGGTTTCAAGCTGGTTACACACGAACGAACGCGAAAGCAAGCATGCCCGACCTGATCAAACAACGCCCCGGCACGATGCGCTTGCTCGATGCCTTTGCCTACCCGCTGCCGCTGGCGGCCAAGGTCTCGATCCTGCACCGCGTCAGCGGCGGCATCCTCTTCGTGCTGCTGCCGCTGGTCATCTGGTTCTTCGACACCAGCGTCAGCTCGGAAGGCTCGTTTGAGCGCTTCGCGGCGGCCTTCACCGCAGGCATCGGCTTCGTGCCGGGCTGGCTCATCAAGCTCGTGGTCTTGTCGCTGATCTGGGCCTATCTGCACCACTTCATCGCCGGTGTGCGCCACCTGTGGATGGACGCCACGCACAGCGTGAGCAAAGCGCAGGGCCACACCTCGGCCATGGTCACGATGGTGCTGAGCCTGGTGCTCACGGCGGCACTGGGCGCCAAGCTCTTTGGCCTGTACTGAGGGCACCACAGATGTCTGAAAACTTCGGCTCCAAACGTCTCGTCGTCGGCGCCCATTACGGCTTGCGCGACTGGCTCAGCCAGCGCATCACCGCCGTGCTGATGGCCATCTTCACCGTGGTGCTGCTGGCGCAGGTGCTGATGCCCGGCAAGCTCGACTATTACCGCTGGTCGGCGATCTTTTCCGCGCAGTGGATGAAGGTGCTAACGTTTGTCGTGATCGTGTCGCTGGCCTGGCATGCCTGGGTGGGTGTGCGCGACATCCTGATGGATTACGTCAAAGCCATGGGCATGCGCCTGGCGCTGCAAGTGGCCACCATCGTGTGGCTGGTGGGTTGTGCCGGCTGGGCCGTTCAAGTGCTGTGGAGGCTGTGATTCGATGAGCTCGATTCCAAGAAGAAAATTTGACGTCGTTATCGTCGGCGCGGGCGGCTCGGGCATGCAGGCTTCACTGCGCTTGGCGCAGGCCGGGCTCAACGTGGCGGTGCTGTCCAAGGTCTTCCCCACGCGTTCGCACACGGTGGCCGCGCAAGGCGGCATCGGCGCATCGCTGGGCAACATGAGTGAAGACAACTGGCACTTTCATTTCTACGACACGGTGAAGGGCAGCGACTGGCTCGGTGACCAGGACGCCATCGAGTTCATGTGCCGTGAAGCCAGCAAGGTGGTCTACGAGCTTGAACATTTCGGCATGCCGTTTGACCGCAACCCCGACGGCAGCATCTACCAGCGCCCCTTCGGCGGCCACACCGCCAACTACGGCGAAAAGCCCGTGCAACGCGCCTGCGCTGCGGCCGACCGCACCGGCCACGCCATGCTGCACACGCTCTACCAGCAAAACGTCAAGGCCCGCACCAACTTCTTTGTGGAGTGGATGGCGCTGGACCTCATTCGCGACGCCGACGGCGACGTGCTCGGCGTCACCGCGCTGGAGATGGAAACCGGCGACGTGCACATCCTGGAAGGCAAGGTCACGCTCTTTGCCACCGGCGGCGCCGGGCGCATTTACGCCGCCAGCACGAATGCGTTTATCAATACGGGTGACGGCCTGGGCATCACCGCGCGCGCGGGCATCCCACTGGAAGACATGGAGTTCTGGCAGTTCCACCCCACAGGCGTGCATAACGCTGGCGTGTTGCTGACAGAGGGCTGCCGCGGCGAGGGTGCGATTCTTCGCAACTCATTGGGCGAGCGCTTCATGGAGCGCTACGCGCCGACGCTGAAAGACTTGGCGCCACGCGACTTTGTATCGCGCTGCATGGACCAGGAAATCAAGGAAGGGCGCGGCTGCGGGCCCAACAAGGACTACATCCAGCTCGACCTCACCCACCTGGGGGCCGAGACCATCAACAAGCGCCTGCCCAGCGTCTTCGAGATCGGCCACAACTTCGCCAACGTCGACATCACCAAAGAGCCGATTCCGGTGGTGCCGACCATCCATTACCAGATGGGTGGCATCCCGACCAACATTCATGGCCAAGTGGTGGCGCCCAAGGACGGAAACCCGAACTCCGTCGTCAACGGCTTCTACGCTGTGGGCGAATGTTCTTGCGTCAGCGTGCACGGCGCCAACCGCCTGGGTACCAATTCACTGCTCGACCTGCTGGTCTTTGGCCGCGCGGCCGGGCTGCACATCGTCGACGCCTTGAAGGATGGCGCGACGGCGCACAAGCCACTGCCCAAAGACGCCGCCGACGCCTCGCTCGCCCGCCTGGCGCGGCTGGACGCCAGCAGCTCGGGCGAGTACGCGCAAGACGTGGCCGACGACATCCGCAACACCATGCAGCAGCACGCCA
>JANMMH010000240.1:0-9115 GCA_031373055.1 Rubrivivax sp.
CGTCGGCTGGGGTCGGCGGGTCTCGTCACGCGCTTTGCCAGGTCGTGGTGGGTGGCCGAATTAACATGACTGCCAGCCCGCGACAGGTGGTGGCCGGCGCCTTGCAAGAAAGCTCAACATGACACCGTGGCTGGACGCCGCAGGCCGATTTTTCAACCCCGATGCGCGCGTCAGTGTGCTGCCATTGTTCGGTGAGCAATGCTGCGTGGTGATGGACGACGTGCTCGCCAACCCCGCAGGTTTGCGCGACTGGGCGGCGCAGCAAAGCTTCGCGCCGCCTCGTGGCTACCCGTACCCGGGCCTCGTGCTGGACGCGCCTGGCGACGTGCCCCAGCGCCTGGCTGACGCCTTTGCGCTGCACGCACGCAAGCGCCTGGGCGGACGGCGCACGCTGGACCACACCGTGCGCTTGTCGATGGTGACCGTGCCCCCGGCGGAACTGGAGCCGCGCCAGTGGCAGTGCCACCGCGACCGCGTGGCCGACGACCCGCGCGCCATGCTCTTTGCGGCCTCGGTGCTGTACCTGTTCCGCAACCCCGCATTCGGCGGCACGAGCTTTTATGTGCCGCGCCAGTCGGCCGCAACCACCGACCAGATGCTGGCCGACAGCCAGCGCCTCAGTGCGGCCGAGTTCAGCGCGCGCCACGGTGTGCAGTGCGGGTATATGGCCGAGAGCAACGACCACTTTGAGCGTGTGGCGCAGGTGCCCGCCGCCTGGAACCGCGCAATCTTCTACGACGGCGGGCTCTTTCATTCGGGCGATGTGCAGCACGCCGATGCGCTGAGCGCCGACCCGATGCGCGGGCGGCTCACGCTCAATGGCTTCTTCAGCTGCAAGCGCACTGCGGTGTGAAAGCTGCGCCACGGCGAGTCAGCAGTCGTTGCTGACCACAGTGCCTTTGGCGATCTGGTCTTTGCAGCGCGCCGAGGCGCGGGCGACGTCGCGCGCGATGGCCTCTTTGTTGCGCTGCACGTCGCGATCTTTGCTGGCGGCCAAGGTCTTGGCGTGGTCCAGGTCGGCTTGCAGGCCCGGTGCGCGCGTGGGCCGCTCGATGGTGGCCACGCGGTCGGCGCCGGGTGGCAGCATCGTATAGAACGATTCTTTGGCGCCACTGGGCCAGACGGCGGTGACCTCGGGCGTGCGGATGGTTTCGGACTTGCCGTCGTGCTTGTAGGTGCGCGTCACGGGCGCCAAGCCGAGCGACTGGCCGCCTTCGAAAAGGGTTGCACCCTCGGGCTTGGTCTCGTAGGTCAGCATGGCGTCTTTGCTTTGCGGAACTTGCGCGCACGCGCTGAGCAGCAGGGCGACGATGGACAAACTAACGCGCGAAACAACGGTGCTCATGGTCGGTCCTTTCAAGCGGAGGTGGCCGCCATCTTCTTCGCCGCGCAATGCTCGGCGATGAACTGCGCATGGGTAGGCATGACGTCCACACAAGCGTCGATCACGCCTTCAACTTCTTCCAGGTAGTCCTGGATTTCCTTCTCGGTCAACAAATCGGCCAGCGGGTGGTAGGACTGCGGGATGACGCGCTGGCCGTGCAGCACCTGCAGCCAGCTCACCTTCATGAAGAGCTCGCTGCCTTCGCGGAAGACGCGGCCATGGCTGCGGAAGAGCGCCATGCGGTGACGCAGCGACTCGGGGATCTCCATCTCGCGGCAGGTGTTCCAGAACGGTGTGTCGTTGCGCTCGGTGGCCTTGTAGTGAAGGATGATGAAGTCGCGCACCCATTCGAATTCCTGGCTCATCACGCGGTTGTATTGGTCGCGGTCGGCGTCGGCAAAACCGGTGGCCGGGAAGAAGGTGAGCAGGTGCGCGATGCCCATTTGCACGAGGTGGATGCTGGTGGATTCCAGCGGCTCGACGAATCCGCTGGCCAGGCCGATCGACACCACGTTTTTGTTCCAGGCGCGCTTGCGTTTGCCGGTGACGAAGCGGATGGGCCGCGGCTCGGCCAGCGGCGCGCCGTCCAGGTTGCTCATCAGCACGGCCGTGGCTTCGTCGTCACTGATGAACTTGCTGGCATACACATGCCCATTGCCGATGCGGTGTTGCAGCGGAATGCGCCACTGCCAACCCGCACTTCGGGCGGTAGCGCGTGTGTAGGGCGTGAGCTCCTTGACTGACACGCAGGGCACGGCCAGCGCGCGGTCGCAGGGCAGCCAATGCGACCAGTCCTCATAGCCGGTTTTCAGCGCGCCTTCGATCAAGAGGCCACGAAAGCCCGAGCAGTCAATAAAGAGGTCCCCCTCGACCTTGCTGCCGTTTTGCAGCGTGACGGCGCTGACATGGCCGTCACCTTCGCGCAGCATCACGTCGACGATCTTGCCTTCCACGCGCTTGACCTGGCGCGCTTCGCTGTAGCTGCGCAAGAAGCGCGCGTAGAGCGAGGCGTCGAAGTGAAAGGCGTAGGCAATCTGCGACAGCGGTGACTTGGGCATGTCCACGCGGGGGCGCATGAACTTGTTGTGCACGCAGGCCATCGTATTGATGGAATAACGCTCAAGGTCAGCGGCCTTGCCGGCCAGGTGCTGCTTGAGCCAGTACTGGTGGAAGTCCACCGTCCAGTTGTCCTGGCCGATGACGCCGAAGCCGTGGATGTAGCGGTCGCCTAGGCGGCCCCAGTTGACGAACTCGATGCCGAGCTTGAACGAGGCTTGCGTCTCGCGCACGAACTCGTCTTCGTCGAGCTCGAGCATGCGGTTGAAGAGCGAAATCATCGGGATCGTGGCTTCACCGACGCCGATGGTGCTGATCTCGTCCGACTCGATCAGGCTGATGTCGTAGCGGCCTTTGAGCACCTTGGAAAGTGCGGCGGCGGTCATCCACCCCGAGGTGCCGCCGCCCACGATCACGACCTTGCTAACTGCGTTCATGTGCGTACCCTGCAACACTGATTTTCCGTAGGCTATCGCAAGCGAAAAACCCCTTGCCGAAGTCTTTCGGCAAGGGGTTCGTTGGCTTCGCGCTTGCGCTTACTGAAGCTTGTAGCTGAGCTTGATGGCCACCGAGGCGCCGGTGCGCGTCTCCGAATCGACCGAACCGTCAAGATTGAGCTGGCGGTACACGGGCTTGTTCAGGTTGTTGCCCTCAAGGCGCAGACCCAGGCCCTTGAGTGGGCCCGACTGCGCCTCATAGCCCACCTGCGCCGAGACCCATGACGAGCCCTGGATGTACTTCAACGAGGGGTAGCCGCCGATCGAGTCGTTGGCCACGCTGCCGACGTAGGTCGAGCGGTCGTTGTAGGCCACGAAGGCGCTGAAGCCAGCGCGCTCGTAGTACAGCATCAGCTTGCCGTTGTCTTTGGACAGGCCCGGCAGCGGCATCGTGATGCCGTTGTAGACCACTTGCTGGTTGGGGTTCAGGCCAATCAGGTTGGGCAGCTTGACCGAGCTCTCGGTGCCCGAGTAGCTGAGCGTCACGCCAAAGCCGTTGAGCACAGGCGAGATCATGTTGAACGGCACCGAGGCCGTCAACTCGACACCACTCAAATTGCCACCACTGCCGTTGACCGAGGTCGTGAACACGCCGCGCGGGCCAGCGGTGGGGATGCGCAGACCCAGCTGCTGCGCGTACGTGGTGAAGTCGTAGTTGATGTCGGTCGAGGTGGTGATGTAGCTGTCGAGCTTCTTGTAGAAAGCTGCGGCACTGACGTAGGCACGCGTGCCGAAATACTTCTCGTACGAGACGTCAAACGCCAGCGCCTTGAACGGCTTCAACGCTGGGTTGCCTGCCGAGCCCACAAAGCGGCCGAAGGTGCCTTGGCCCGCGTTGGTGTTGACCGCCGCCGCAAAGGAGTTGCGCATGTCGGTCAGCGTGGCGCGAGCGATCTGCTGGCCCGCACCCACCCGCAGGATGTTGCCGCCGCCGAAGTCACCCGAAAGGTTCACGGTCGGCAGCACATCGGTGTAGGTCGTGCCCGCCGTGCGCAGCGCGCCGGCCGGGTTGGTCAGGGTCACGCTGGAGCCAACTTCGGCGCGGAAGCCAGACGACGACTGATCCGTGTTGACGATCTGCACGCCCATGTTGCCACGCACCGGGATGCCGCCCATCTTGGTGTCGACGTTGGCCTTGAGGTAGGTCGTGAGCACCTTCTCTTGCACGCCCCAGGTCTTGGACAGGATGTCGTCGTTGTACTTGCGCAGCAGCGCCGCACCGGGCCACAGGCCGGCTTGCGGGTCGAAGGTCAGCATGTTGATGCCGGTGCCGCCGACGTTGGTTTGCACATAGGCGTCGGCCGGGAAGGGGATCAACGCGCGGCCGGCGCTGCCTTCAGAAATGATCAGGCCTTCGTCGGTGATGCGGTCTTTGGTGCGCTTGCTGTAGTTGGCGCCGAACTGCAGGTCGGTGAACATGCCGCCTTCAGCCAGGTCTTTGCGGAAGTCGGCGCGGATGGCGCTGACCTTGTCGTTCACGGTTGGGCCCTTGGAATAGCCGGCTTGCGGCACCGTGCTGCCATCGGGGTAGTTCACACCGCTCCAACCGGTTTGGTCGCGGATCTTGATGAGATTGGGGTCGGTGTAGTTCAGCGGCTTGCCCAGGGTGAACTGGGGCGTGCCGCCGCCCGTCGTGTCAAACGTTAGCGTGTCGGCCACTGCGATGCCGGCGTAGGCCTCGATGTCACGCGTGACACGCTTGGCCGTGTTGTGGCTCAGGTCGAGTGAGGCGCTCCAAGTCGGCGCGATGCTCCAGCTGGTGCGCCAGCCGGCAGAGAAGATCTTGTCGGCGTCAAAAATGGCTTCGCTGCGTGCGATCAGGCCACCGTTGGTGGGGCCCGCGCCCACCGCGAACGTGCCCTTGGTGGCCACACCGCCGACCACGGTGGCGTTGGTGATGGGGCCGCCTAGGCCGCCCTGGAACTGCGCGATTTTGGTGTACGTGTCGATCTTCGACCAGAACACATCGAGCTGGCTCGTCACGTCCTTGTTGGGTTTGAAGCTGAGGATGACGGCGGCGCCGTCACGCTGGTCGGTGACGCGGCGGGTCTTGTAGTCCAGGCCGTTACCGAAGGGATCAGGCACCTTCACACCTTGCACCACGGTGCCATTGGCCAGCGTGGCCTGCACAGTGGCGCCGCCCCAGCCGCCGGTCTCCAACTGGCTGGACGTGCCGTCAGAGCGCACAAAGCCCAGCGCCAGGCCGATCTTGCGGTCGGCGAACTGGTCGATGTAACTCAGGCTGTAGCGCTTGCCCTTGCCGCCCACGGGCAGGCCTTTGCCGGTCTCGTTGTCTTGGTAGCTGGCGGCGAAGACGCGCTTGCCAAAGGACAGCGGGTCGATGAGTTTGTTGTCGATGGTGCCGGCCAGGCCGGCCGTCATCAGCGTGGCGTCGCCCGTCTTGTAGATGGTGGCGCCAGCGATCAGCTCAGACGGGTAGACGCTGAGGTCTACCGCGCGGCTATCGCCCACGCTGGTTTGCTCGCGGCCGTTGATCAGGTAGCCGTTGAAGTCAGGGCCCAAGCCGCGGATGCTGATGGTGGAGGCTTCACCGGTGCGCGTGCGCTGCGTGGTCACGCCGGGCAGGCGCGCCAGCGACTCGGCGATGGTGGTGTCGGGCAGCTTGCCGATGTCTTCAGCCGAGATCGCCTCGACCACGCCGTCAGCGTTGCGCTTGACGGAAATGGCGCTCTCAATACCGCGACGGATACCGGTCACCGTGACGGTGTCGGTCACGCCCGAAGCGGGTGCGGTCTGCGCGATGGCAGCACCGGCGGCCAGGAACATCAGCGCCGCTGCGCTGGCGGTGGCGGTCAGCGCAAAGGCGCCATGGAGTTGGCGATTCGCGCCAGTGCGTTTCGTGCTGGAAGTTGTCATCTGTTGTCTCCTGGGTGTGACTGAATTTCGTGGTCTCGCGTGGTGTCCGACGGGCTCGGCACACCACAAGGACAGCGCAAAGCGCAGGTTCCAAGATCAGTGTGTACTAAAACTAGATGCCATCGCAACAGTGGCTAACCCCGAAATCCGAACCCTTTCGTTGCGCCTTTGCGACGTATTGGTGCGGTTTTGGCCACGGTATGGGCGAGGTCATCACCAAAGCGCGGCACAAGAGCGCAGCTTGGTGCAGTGTCAGTACAGGAATGTAGCTTGACTACACGAGATGCGTCCCGTGGCAGGCCGCGCTCGGGCGGCGCATCTCAGGGCGCCGGCGGGCTCACTCAGTCGGGCCGCAGTTGCTCAAGTGCCGCAGCAGCACCTGTCAGCGCCACCAGGGTGTCGGTGATCAATGCCGTAGGAATCGCCTGCAAATAGGGCCGCAGACGGCCCTTTTCTTCGAAGCGGGCGCGGAAGTCTGAGCTGAAGAAAACGTCGCCCAGCCGCGGCACGATGCCCCCGCCGATGTAGACGCCGCCACGTGCGCCCAAGGTGAGTGCCACGTTGCCGGCGAAGCTGCCAAGGAGCGCGCAGAAGACATCCAGCGTGCGCCTGCAGACGGCGTCGCCAAGCAGGCCATCGGCAATGATCTGCTGTGCTTCCAGCATGGGTTGCGCTGTGCTCGCTGCGCCGGACATGGTTTCGCGCACGGCGCTGTGCAGCACCGGCAAGCCGATGCCCGAGAGCAGCCGTTCGGCCGAGACATGCTCGAAGCTGCGACGCACGATGGCCAGCAACTCGGCTTCAAAGTCGTTGGCTGCTGCCAGCGTGGCGTGGCCGCCTTCGCCGGGGATTGCGACTGCGTGGCCTTGCGCCGTGGCCAGCACACCGGCTACGCCCAGGCCGGTGCCAGGGCCGATCACCGCCAAGGTGCCCACGCCCGAGGGTAAATCACCGTGGGCCCGCAGCTGTCTGGGCTTGAGATGTGGCAACGCCAGGGCGAGGGCTTCGAAGTCGTTGAGCACGACGAGTATGTCCAGCGCGAAGGCATCGCGCAGCGTCTGCTGCGAAAAGCTCCAAGCGCTGTTGGTGAAGTCGACCAAGTCGCCACCGACGGCCGTAGCCACGGCCAGCGCCGCGCTGCGCGGCGCACGGTAGTGCGCGCCGAGTGTGGCCTTCACGCCTTCCAGATAAGCCGCCAGCGTGGCTACCAATCCGGTGTGCTGCGCCACCGCCAGGGTGGCGACATGCGCGGGCTGGCAGTCGCCGGGCTCAAGCCAGCCAAAGCGGGCGTTCGAGCCGCCGATGTCGGCGACCAAACGCGGCGCCGACTTGGACGACAGGGCTCCGTGGGGCAAGGCAACGTTCATGGGGTACGAGGGGCAATCAGGAGGCTGGAGCGAACTCGGTGATGAAGTGTGGGTGCGCCGGCGAGCACATCGTGGCAACGATCTACGCGACCCATCAATGTAGCCAAACTACACCATGACAACAATCCTGTAGTTTACCGGGTACGAATGCGGCTGGCTTGCGGTTTGTCGGCGCATGGCGCAGATCGTCGCTGTCGGCCGTGAGCGCGTTTGTAGTCACGCTACACTGGCCCGGTGCACCACAAGGGAGCGTTGATGGCCAGCCCGACAAGCCCACGACTGATTGCTGACATTGGCGGCACCTTCGCGCGCTTTGCCTTGAGTTCCGAGCGTGGCCGCTTCGACCAGGTGGCGTCATTGCGCTGCGCCGAGCATGAGGACTTTCATGCGGCGGTGACGGCCTACCTGCGCCAAGTCGGCGGCCCCGCTGTGCAGCACGCGGCCATTGCCATCGCCAACCCGGTCTCCGGCGACGACGTGCGCATGACCAACTACCACTGGCAGTTCTCCATCGAACAGATGCGCCAGCGCTTGGGGCTGGACACGCTGTTGGTGGTCAACGACTTCACGGCGCTGGCGATGGCGCTGCCGCAGTTGTCCACGCACGAGCGGCGCCAGGTCGGCGGCGGCAGTGCCCGGCCACGCAGCGTGGTGGGTCTGCTTGGCTCAGGCAGCGGCCTGGGCGTCTCGGGCCTGATACCTGCCGACGACGGCTGGATTTCGCTCGGCTCGGAAGGCGGGCATGTCAGTTTCGCGCCGCGTGATGAACGTGAACTCGCGATCCTGCGTTTTGCCTGGCGAGAGCATGGCCACGTCTCCTTTGAGCGCTTGTTGTCGGGCCCGGGGCTGGAGCTGATTCACGAGGCGTTGGCCGAGCGTGCGGGCCAGGCCGCTGCGGCCGATACGCGGCTGCGTGCGCCCGAGATCACCCGCCGCGCCCTGGCCGGGGGCGACCCCGTGTGCAGCGACGCGCTCGACGCCTTTTGCGCCATGCTCGGCACGGCCGCGGGCAACGTGGCGGTGACGCTCGGTGCCATGGGCGGCATCTACATCGGCGGCGGCATCGTGCCGCGCTTGGGCGAGTACTTTGACCGCTCGGGATTTCGCGCGCGCTTCGAAGACCGCGGGCGCTTCAGCAGCTACCTGGCCGGCATCCCGACCTTCGTCATTACGGCCGAGCAGGCTACCTTTACCGGCGTGGCGGCAATTCTTGACGCGCAGTTGGCGAAGTTCGGCGTCAGCGAATCGCCCGCCATCCTGGACCAGGTGCGCCGCTCGCTGGGGGACCTGTCGCCTGCCGAGCGGCGCGTGGCCGAGCATGTGCTGGCACACGCCAGGTCGATTCTGGGCGACCCGATCGCCGAGATCGCCAAGGCCGCAGCGGTCAGCCAGCCCACGGTGATCCGCTTTTGCCGCTCGCTGGGTTGCGACGGCTTGTCTGACTTCAAGCTGCGCCTGGCCTCGGCGCTCAGCGGCACCATGCCGGTGGCGCACACCCAGGTCACTGGCAAAGACACCATGCTCGAGCTCGGCGCCAAGGTGCTGGGCAACACGGCATCGGCCATCCTGCAGGTGCGCGACCACCTCAATCGCGACGCGATCGACCGCGCCATCGAGCTGCTGTTGGCGGCAGGGCGCATCGAGTTCTATGCCGTTGGGCATTCGGTGGTGGTGGCTGCCGACGCGCAGCTCAAGTTCCTGCTCTTTGGCTTCTCCACGGCGATCTACACCGATTCGCGCGTACAGGTGCTGGCGGCCAAGGTGTTGCGCGCGGGTGACGTGGTGGTCATCGTCAGCAGCAGCGGCAAGATCGCCGAGCTGTTGACCGTGGCCGACACCGCACGCGAGCGCGGCGCCACCGTGGTGGCCATCACGGCCGGCAGCTCACCGCTGGCGCGCAAGGCCGACGTGGCCTTGATCGTCGACCATGTCGA
>JANMMH010000252.1:0-4334 GCA_031373055.1 Rubrivivax sp.
GCGTCACATGCCAGCGCGTGGTGGGTCGTGCGTGACTCGAACACGCGACCAACGGATTAAAAGTCCGCTGCTCTACCGACTGAGCTAACGACCCGCGTGGGCAGAGCCCGTGATTATAGGGGCATCGCGGCGGCCTTCTGATCCCGCGGCAGCGTCAGCAACAGCTCGATGGCTTGCGCCGCAGCCACCATGCCAAAGGTGGCGGTGACGGTGACGCTGGAGCCGTAGCCGGCGCAGTTCAGGCTGCCGTCGCCCTGGCCGTCCACGACATCGCACTCGGGCGCGGGCGGCGCCACCGGCTCGCGTGAGAAGACACAGCGCAGGCCCATGGCCCCCAAGCGCGGCGCGGCATTCTCTTTGCGCAAACGCTGGCGCAGGCTGGCCAGCAACGGGTCGTGCGTGACCTCGGCAAGGTCGGCCACATCCACCTGCTGCGCCTGGCGCTTGCCACCTGCCGCGCCGACGCACACGAGCGGCTCCGACGTTTGCCTAGCCCATGCCGCCATGGCTTGTTTGGCGCGCACTTGGTCGCAAGCGTCGATCAAAACGTCGACGCTGCGGGGCAGCAGCGCGGGCCAGTTGTCGGGGGTGACGAAGTCTTCGACACCCAGCACGTCGCAGCCCGGATGCAGCTCGGTGATGCGTTCACGCAGCGCCTGCACCTTGCTCTGCCCCAGCGTGCGGCTGCTGGCCTGCACCTGGCGGTTGATGTTCGATTCGGCAACGTGGTCGAGGTCGATCAAAACGAGAGAGGCGACACCGCAACGCGCCAGTGCTTCCACTGCCCACGAGCCGACGCCCCCCAGGCCCACCACTGCGACGTGTGCTGCACGCAGCCGCGTGTAGCCGTCATTGCCATAGAGCCGGCGCAGGCCGCCAAAGCGGCGCTCCAGGTCGGCGCCCTGCGTGTCGTCGGCTTGACTAGCCAAGTTGGTCCAGCCGCCACATTTGATAGCGCAGCGCGAGCACGGCGCCGGCGATGATGGCCGCGAGCGCGATGAAGCTGCCCAGCGCCAGCGTCGATACGCCCGACAAGCCCTGCCCCACCGTGCAGCCCATGGCCGTGACACCGCCCACGCCCATCAGCACGGCGCCCACAAGATGGTTGGCGGTGTCTTCGGTACTGGCAAAACCTTCCCAGCGAAACGTCTTGGTGGCCAAGGCCACGATGAGTGAGCCGGCGACCACGCCCAGCGTGGTGACGATGCCGATGGTGAGCAGCTTGCTCTTGTCGGAAAAAAGGATCAGCCAGTCCACCGTGTAGGCCATGGGTGCCACAAACGTTAGCGATTCCATGCGCTGCGAATTCGTGGCGAGGAACACTTCTTCCAGCGTTTGCGGATGCTCAGCCAGGTGCCCGAGCCGGCCCGAGACCCACCACACGGCCACCACCAGCAAGCCGATCAACACGCCGGTGAGCACGACCTCGGCGCTGCGGCCTTCAGGCTTGGACAGGCAAAAGCCCAGCAGCAGCAGCCCGATGCCGCCGCCCAGCAGCAACGCCAACATCGGCTTGGCCAGGCCCGTGGCGTGCGCCAGCAGCGAGGGCATGTCCTGCCCGGTGGGCAAGGTGACGGCCACCGCATCCAGGGTGGCCACACGCGCCACGGCCGTGACGCCGCGCAGCGTGGCGTAGGCCGCGATGGCCAGCACCACAAACACCACCAGCGACTTCAAGCTGCCACCACCGATGCGCACCAGCGTCTTGCTGCCGCAGCCCGACGCCAGCACCATGCCAAAGCCGAACATGAGCCCGCCCACGAGGTAGGACAACCAGAGCAACTTCGCCCCGGTGTAAACGCTGTGTTTGGCATCCACCACGCTGGTAAAGACCATGGCGTTGAAGCCAATCATGGCCACGGCGATGGCCAGCAGCCACATGCGCATGCGTGTCCAGTCGCCCATGTTGACGATGTCAGACACGGCGCCCATGGTGCAAAAGTGGCTGCGCTGCGCGACGGCACCAAAGGCCACGCCACAGGCCAAAGCGGCCCACAAGACCTGGCTGATGAGGCCCGGCAATTCCGCTTCGGTCATGGCGAGTGCCCTACTTCAACGAGGCCAGGCGCTCACGCCCGGCTTGCGCGGCTTCTGACTGCGGGTAGGCCTTGGTCAGGTCGTCGATGGTCTTGCGCGCGGCCTTCACATCTCTAGCCTCAGCCTGGCTGTTGGCCAACGCCAGCATCGCCTCGGGCGCACGCGGGTGGCCGGGCCACGCCACCGTGAAGGCACGAAAGGTGGCGATGGCCTCTTTGTAGTCGCGCTTGCCGTACAGCGCATTGCCCAGCCAGAAGCGCACCGAAGGCGCAAAGCCACTGGCCGGATAACGCCGAAGATGTGTGGACAGCATGATCGTTGCGCGCTCGAAGTCGCCACCGCGAAGCGCGGCCATGGCCTCGTCGTAGGCCCGCTTTTCGTCGGGGTCGGCCAGGAACTCGTCGCCGTCCAGCGCCACCTTCACCGGTTCAAGCTTGCGCAGGCGGTCGTCGATGGCCTGGCCGACATCCTTCTGGCGTGACTGCAGCTCGGCCACGCTGCGCGCGAGCTGTTCGTTGCTGCCGCGCATCGCCGCCTGTTCGGCGCGCATGCCTTCGATCTGGTTGGACAGGTCGAGCAGGCTACGGCGCAATGCCGTGAGCTGCTCCACCAGTTGCGCATTGGCCACCGCAAGCTCGGCGGCGCGTGCCTTGGCCTGCTCGTCGGTTTGTGTGATGCGTGCGCGCAGGTCCAGGATGGCCTTGCGCGCCTCGTCGTCGTCGAAGAGGCCGGCCTGCGCCGAGCCCAGCGCTAACGCCGCAGCAGCACTGACCGCCGCGCGGGCCACCCCACTGACCATCAAGCGCCGCATCAGCGGTCCCTCAGCTCGGCGCGGCGATTCTTCGCCCATGCCGCTTCATCGCTGCCCGCTACGGCGGGCTTCTCGTTGCCGAAGCTCACGGCTTCGAGCTGGTCGTCACGGGCGCCCAGGAGCATGAGCGCGCGCAGCACCGTCTCGGCCCGCTTTTGGCCCAGCGCGAGGTTGTATTCGCGGCCGCCGCGCTCGTCGGTGTGGCCCTCGACCACGAGCTTCTTGTTGCGGTTGGTGGTCAAGGTCTTGGCATGCGCGTCGACGACGGGCTTGAACTGATCCTTGAGCACAAAGCTGTCGTAATCGAAGTAGATCGTGCGCCCGGCGGCGGTGGCTGCGGCGACCGCAGCACTTGCGGCGTCGACACGCGCCACACCCGACGTTGCCGAGGGGTTGGCGCCCGCCGTCGTGCCGCTGCCGGCGGTGCCCGAGGCCGTGGCGGGGTTGCCGCTGCGCGACTCGACCGGCGCTTCGTTCAAGTCAACCTTGGAGGCGCAGCCGGCGAGCGCAAGTGCTGCCGCCAGGGCAAGCAGGGTGCGAAGGGTTGATGTCGTCATGTGACTAACTCCTTGGGTGAGGTGGGTGCATCGTCGTCAATCGGCGCCGCGCGGCGTCAAGGCTTGTCAGCGTGGAAGGGGCCCCACACCGGCTCGCGCATGTCGCCGCCGCTGCTGAGCAAACGGGTCTTGATCTTGCCGTCAAGCGTCGACGTCATCAAGACGTCGCGCCCCTGCTGGCGTGTGGCGTAGAGCAGCAGGCGGCCGTTGGGCGCGAAGCTCGGGCTTTCGTCGTCGTTGCCGTCGCTGAGTATCTGCACCGCGCTGGCGCCGATCTCTTGCAGTGCCAACCGGTAGGCGCCGCCCTGGCGCGTGATGTAGGCCAGCTGCTTGCCGTCAGGGCTGAGTGCAGGGCTGATGTTGTAGTTGCCGCTGAAGCTCACGCGCTCGGCATTGCCGCCACTGGCCCCGCCACCCACTGCCACGCGGTAGATCTGCGGGCCGCCGCTGCGGTCAGACACGAAATAGATATGGCGGCCATCACTCGACCACACCGGCTCGGTGTCGATCGACGGGCTGCTGGTCAGCCGCTGCGGCGTGCCGCCCTGGCGCGGCATCGCGTAGAGCTGCGTCAGGCCTTCACGCGACAAGGCCAGCGCCAGCTGTTGGCCGTCAGGCGACCACGCCGGCGCGCTGTTAGAGCCACGAAAGTCGGCCACCACGCGGCGCCTGCCGCTCAGCAGCTCTTGCACCCACACCACGGCCTTTTGCGACTCGAACGACACGTAGGCCAGCTCTTTGCCGTCGGGCGACCAGGCCGGCGAGATGATGGGGTCGCGGCTCGTCAGCGCCACCTGCCCGCCTTCGCCGTCGGCGTCGGCAATGCGCAGCGTGTAGCTGCCCGCACTCTTCAACACATAGGCCAGGCGCGTGGCGAAAACGCCGCGTTCACCCGTGAGCTTTTCGAAGATCTCGTCGGCGATGCGGTG
>JANMMH010000353.1:0-3860 GCA_031373055.1 Rubrivivax sp.
TGGCCTCAGTCAGCGTCCAGGCCAGGCTGGCGTCACCGAGCAGGCGCTGGGCGATGCCACTGAAGCGGTCGCCCTCGGCCGCGGCATAGATCGCCATGCGTGCATTGCGGCCGAGCAGCTCGCCGTTGGCCTGTGGATAACGCGGGGCAGGTGCTGACAGCGTGGGTGCGGCCACCGCCGGTGGCGGCACCACGCTGGGCGCGCGCGGCGGCGCGCTGACGCAGGCGGCCAGGGCGCCCAGCACGGGCGCCAGCCATAGCCAGAGCAGGCGCGCCAACACCTCAGCCTGGCGCAGGCGGTGGGTTCGGCGCAGGCGTCGGCGCCGTGGGCAGCACGGTGCGCGTCGACGGCGTGTCACTGCCGTGGCTGCGCTCTTGCAGCGCCTGCGCCATGGCGTCGAAATCGGCGTAGAGCAAGCCGAATTCGTCCTTGCGTTTCTCGCCGATGCGGTGGCCGAGATGGCCCTTGGTGATCTCGCCCAGGGCCTCACCGAGCACGCGCACGGGTTTGGCAAACCACTGCGCCAGCACAAACATGGCCAGCGCCACAGCGAGCACGGTCACAAGAGCCAACACCACCATCAGCGTGATGGAAAGGTTGGCCACCTGCGCCATCGGCTTTTCGGCAATGCCCAGGAAGACCAGGCCAACGCGCTTGTCCTGGAAGGTGATCGGCGTCTCAAACCCCAGTACCGGCTCGCCCGCAGCTTCATAGCGCGAGGCGCCGACACCGCGCCCGGGGCTGGGCAGGGCCTGCCCGGGCAGCACCTGGTAGCTCTGCCCCGTCTGCCCGGGAATGCTCGATGCGCGCACCGTGCCCGTCAGGTCGGCCAGCACCAGGCGCTCGAAGGTGCCGGTCTTCATCAGCTCCATGACCTGTACTTCCAGCGCTTCCCATTCGTCACCGAGTGCGGCTGCTGCGTTTTGCGCGGCGATGAAGCGCGCCAACGAGGCGCCACTGTCGGCCACCTGCGCCATCAGCGCGGCATGCTGTTTTTGCGTGATGACGGTGGCCGTGAGGCCCATCACCACGGCCACGATGCAGGCCATGGCCGCCGCCCACTTCACGCGCAAGGGCACGATGCGCGGGCGTGCGGCTTCACGTGCGTCTTCGTCGAGCTCGACGCGCACACGCGCCAGCGCCTCGGCCAGCTCGCGGCCGGTCTGAAAGCGTTGCGCCGCGGCCTTGGCCAGGCAGCGGTCAATGACGCGGCGCAGCGAGGTCGGAATGTCGCGACGCGTCTTGTCGATCGAGGGGTGCGCTTCGCCAGCGATCTTGGTGGCGATGGCCACCAGGCTGTCACCACGGAAGGGGCGCGCGCCCGTGAGGCATTGATACAGCACGATGCCCACGGAGAAGAGATCAGAGCGCCCGTCGAGTTTTTCGCCACGCGCCTGTTCGGGCGACATGTACTGCGGTGTGCCGATGATGTCGCCCACGCGTGTACGCTGCTCGCCGCTGCCGCCGTCTTCGACATGCGCAATGCCGAAGTCGGTGAGCTTGATGGCGCGTGACGACGCGTCGCGCATGATGTTGCCGGGCTTGATGTCGCGATGCACGACGCCCTTCTTGTGCGCGTAGTCCAGCGCCTTGGCCAGCTGCAGCGCCACCGTCACGGCCTCGCGCGGCGAGAGCTGGCGGCCCTGCGCGAGCTCTTCCGAGAGCGTGGCGCCGGTCATCATCTCCATGGCCATGTACGGGCGGCCATCGATCTCGCCGACGTCGTGCACGACCACGATGTTGGGGTGCGACAGGCCGCCGGCGGCGCGCGCTTCGCGCAAGAAACGCACGCGGCATTCGGCGTCTTCGCACAGTGATGCGTGCAGGAATTTCAGCGCGACATCGCGGCCGATGGAAGGGTCGTGCGCTTTGAACACCGAGGCCATGCCGCCGCGCCCGATGCGCTCGCCCACGCGGTAGCGGCCCACGTTCTTGACCATGCCGTCGCGGTCGGAGGTGGCACCGGGCAAGGTGTTGGGGCCGGCATCGGCCGTACTGGCGCTGGCATGGGCTTCGGCACGTGGCGTGCCATGGCCGCTCATCAGCAGCGTGGGTTGGAACGCGGAGTCGTCGGCGCGTGGCAGGTGCACCGTCTTGTCACTACCGTCCGGCCCAGTGGGCGCATCACCTGTTGCCATGCCGCAGTCCCTCGTACCTCATTGTGAGGGCATGGCGATGATGCGGGCTCGGCCCCGCGATGACCATCCCTCGCTGGTGGGAGCTGCTGCGAGGCCCTCAGCCGAACAGCCCCGGCGCACGCGCGTGGTCGGCGTCGTCGTCACTGTAAAAGCAGCTCGGGCAGACCGCGCGGTAGCGCTCGTTGCCACCGATCAGCACCTGCTCGCCGTGCGTCACGCGCCGTCCGTCAGCGTCAATGCGCATGTTGATCGAGGCCTTGCGTCCGCAGGCGCAGATCGACTTCATCTCTTCGAGCTCGTCGGCCAGTGTCAAGAGCGCGGCCGAGCCCGGAAAGGCCTCGCCGCGAAAGTCGCTGCGCAAGCCCCAGCACAGCACCGGCACGCCGTCGACATGCGCCAGCCGGTGCAAGGCGCGCACCTGCTCACGCGTGAGGAACTGCGCTTCGTCGATGAGTAGGCAGGCGACATCGGCGTCGATGTGCGCTCGCGTGAATTCGGTCTGCGGGCCGAAGGTCGCCACGGGGCGCGTCAGCCCCAAGCGTGATGCGACGACGCCGTGCCCGGTGCGGTCGTCCAGCGCGGCGGTGAACAAGAGCACGCGCATGCCCCGCTCTTCATAGTTGTTAGCGGCCTGCAAGAGCGCCGTGGACTTGCCGGCGTTCATGGCCGCGTAGCGGAAGTAGAGCTTCGCCATCGTGGCTAAATCTCAACCTTGGACCCCAGCTCGACGATGCGGTTCGTCGGGAGGTTCAGGAAGTCGGCCGCCGCCGAGGCGTTGCGGTGCATGCTGGCGAAGAGCTTCTCGCGCCACATCGCCATACCGCCGCCGAAGGTCGGGGTGACGGTGTCGCGGCTGAGAAAATAGCTCGTCTCCATCTCGTCGATCTCGATGCCGCGGCCTTCAATGAGCTTCAAGGCTTCGGGCACGTCGGGCTCGTTCTTGAAGCCGAAGTGCAGTGTGACCTGCCAGCAGTCGTGGCCCAGGTTTTGCACCTGGCAGCGCTTGCCAAAGCCGATCCACGGCACCTCGTGGTGGCGCACCGTGACGAAGAGGTTTTGCTCGTGCAGCACCTTGTTGTGCTTGAGGTTGTGCAAGAGCGCAAAAGGCGTGACACCGGCCTCGGCGCTGAGGAAGACGGCCGTGCCGCTGACGCGCTGGGGCGGGTTGAGAAAGATCGACTCGAGGAACAGCGGCAGCTCGATCGAGTCGTCGCGCAAGCTCTTGGCCATCAGGTTGCGGCCCTGCTTCCAGGTGAACATCAAAAGGAACATGCCCGCTCCGATGAGCAGCGGGAACCAGCCGCCTTCAAGCACCTTCACCGCGTTGGCCGCGAGGAAGACGACGTCGACCACGAAGAACACGCCCGTGGCCGCCACGCACAGCGCCAGCGGCAACTTCCAGCCGTAGTAGATGACGAAGAAGGTCATCACCGTGGTGATGGTCATGTCGATGGTGACGGCGATGCCATAGGCCGCAGCGAGGTTGCTGCTCGACTTGAAGAGCACCACCGCCAGCACGATGCCGAGGTAGAGCGACCAGTTCACGAAGGGCACATAGATCTGCCCGGTCTCGCGCACGGAGGTGTGCAGCACGCGCAGGCGCGGCACATAGCCGAGTTGCATGGCCTGCTTGGTGACGGAAAACGCTGCCGTGATGAGCGCTTGCGACGCGATCACGGTGGCCAACGTGGCCAGCCCGATCAGCGGGAACAGCGCCCACGC
>JANMMH010000417.1:0-4552 GCA_031373055.1 Rubrivivax sp.
CCAGCAGAAGCTTCATCTCTCGGGCTCGCATGCATTTCCCCTTCGGCCCAGACAACCCAGGCCGCGCGAGAAGTTTGAACCCGAGGTAGCTCACAGAGTGAGCCTGTCACTACTCAATGCGAACAGCGCCATAAGCATTCCATAAACGTAGCCGGGCCACCCCCATGCCGACGCTTCGCGCAGACCGATGCCGTCGATCGCCACGTGATGCCAGAACCCCATCAGCGCGGCAGCGGCTGCATCTCGAAGCGCAGCTCACCCCCAGCGGCCAAGGCTGCGTGTGGCAGTGCCGTTGGCGTTAGCAGTTTGCCATTGAGCCATGCCTGCTTGGCATAGGGGCGGTCTTCGGCAAAGCCCTGGGCCTTGATCGACAAGCTCTTGCCGCCTGCCAGCTGCAGCGTGGCGGCACGCACCAGTGGCGCACCCACCACGTACTCGCCGCTGGCCGGCACCACCGGGTAAAAGCCCAGCGTGGCCAGCACGTACCAGGCGCTCATCTGGCCGCAGTCGTCGTTGCCGACGATGCCGTTGGGCCGGTCGCTGTAGAACTGGCGTGCGATGCGGCGCACCAGCGCGTGGCCCAGCCAAGGCGCGTCGGTCCAGGCGTAGAGCCAGGGGATGTGGTGGCTGGGTTCGTTGCCGTGGGCGAGCTGGCCGATCATGGCTTCCTGGCCGAGGTGCTTGTCGGCGTGGGTGGCCTCGATGGACAGGAAGCGCGCAAGCCAGTCTTGCAGTGCCTGCGCGCCGCCCAGCATCGCCACGAAGCCCTGCGGGTCGTGCAGCATGGGTGTGGCGGTGTACTGCCAGGCGTTGGCTTCGGTGTAGTCGCCGGGGTTGTTCATCGGCGAGGTGGCCGCCAGCGGGTCAAAGGGCTGGCGGAAGTTGCCAGCGGCGTCTTTGCCGCGCATGACACGGGTCTCGCGGTCGAATAGATGCACGTAGCCGCGCGAGCGTGCCGCGAAGGGCACGGCGATATCGCGGCGGCCCAGTGCACTGGCCACCCGCGCCACCGCGTCGTCACCGATGCCGTATTCAAGCGTCTTGGAGACCGACTCGTCGCGCACTTCGTCGAAGGGCAGGTAGCCGTAGCGGTCGAGTTGGGCCCAGTCTTGTTGCGCCCAGGGTGGCGCGTCGGGGCGCGGCGCGGTGCTGGTCTGCACCATCGCGTCCAGCACTTCATTGACGTCAAAGCCCTTGAAGCCTTTGAGCACGGCGTCGGCCATCACGGGCAGTGCCGGGTTGCCGATCATGGTCCAGGTCTCGCGGCCCCAGGCCGTCCACAGCGGCAGGTAGCCCTGCTGCTTGAAGTGCTCGAGCATGGTCAGCACAAAGCCGTCCACACGCTCGGGCGCGAGCAGCGTGAGCAAAGGGTGCACGGCGCGAAAGGTGTCCCACAGCGACAGCGTCGAGTAGTAGCGGCCGCCGCGCGCTTGCATGACGTGGCCACGCGGGCCACGCACGCGGCCGTCGACGTCGGCGATGTCGCTGGGGTGCAGCAGCGTGCGGTACAGCGCCGAGTAGAAGATGCGTTTGCTGCGTTCGTCGGCATCGATCTGGATGCGGCCGAGCATGTGCTGCCACGCTGCGTCGGCCTCGCGACGCACCTCGAAGAAGGGCTTGTTGCCGGCAGCCGCGAGGTTGCGTTTGGCGCCCTGCACATCGACAGTGGAAAACGCGATGCGTGCCACCACCATCTGCGTTTGGCCGAGGAAAAAGGTGAGCAGGTAGCGTGGTGCTCTTTCGCCGGGCCGCGGCGGCAGCTGCTCCATGGCTTCGATCGGCCGATCAAAACGCAGCGCGAACGAGGTCTCGCGCTCGACCCAGTTTTTCGCGTGCACGGTGCCGCTGATCTCGCCGCCTTCTGCGTCCACCGTGACCTCGCTGTGCGTGACACGGGGCTCGGTGGTGAAGCGCAGGCCATGCTGAAAGTCCACCAGCACCTGGGCCAGGCCGGGTTTGTCGAAGGTGTAGCGCTGCACGGCCACACGCTGGCTGGCGGTGAGCTCGACACGCACGCCGTGGTCGCCCAAGCGCACGTCGTAGTAGCCCGGCCGGGCGCGCTCGCTGCTCTTTGCGTAGCGGCTTGAGAAGTCTTGTGTCGTGGCCTTCCACGGTGTGCCCGAGACCGGCATCAACAGCACGTCACCCAACTCGGGGATACCGGCGCCGCTGATGTGGGTGTTGGAGAAACCCATGATCTTGGGCGCGCGGTACTGGTAGCCGCTGCTGTAGCTCCAGCCCTTGTCGGCGTTGTCCGGGCTGGGTGCCACCATGCCAAAGGGCACGCTGGCGCCGGGGAAAACATGGCCCGTGCCGTCGGTGCCGATGAAGGGGTCGACATGCTGGGTGACCGGTGGCCCAGCCCGCACTACGACGCTGCACACCAGCAGCGCCACAAGCATCCAGCACTTCATCGCGCGCCCATCAAGAACAGCAGAGGCGTTTCAAGCCGCGCGGCCCAGTCGGCCTCGCTGTGGCCCGTGCCGGGGAACAGTGGCGTCGCGGCTGTCGAGGCCGTGTAGCCACGCTCGCGAAGGACCTCGGCAAGCATGAAATGCGCCGGCGCGTAGAGCGAATCGAGCCAGTCGTCACCGCGGTCGCTGTAGATGCGGTGCGCGCCGCCGCCCGGTGGCAGCTGCTGGCTCAGGTAGGCCATCGCGGCCAATGGCAGCACGGCATTGCGCGCGCGCTCGCGGCCCCAGGCGGTGGGCCGGCCGACCCAATGTGTCGACAGTCCAGCGGCGCCGCCGAAGACTTGCGGGTACTCGCACAGCGCGTAGATCGAGATGAGGCCGCCCATGCTGGAGCCGGCGATGAAGGTGCCCTCGGGCCCCGTGCGCGTGGCATAGCGCCTGTCGATGGCTGGCTTCAACTCTTCGACGATGAAACGCAGATAGGCGTCGGCCTTGGCGCGGCCGTTGCTCGCTTCGACGACGTACTCGCGCCGCACGGCCTCAGGTGCATAGGCCAGCACCTTCTCGGGGTAGTACTCGGCGTAGCGCTCGGGGCCGTGGTTCCAGATGCCCACGACGATGGTGTCGGGGATGCGGCCTTGTTTGACAAGCCGCGCCACGGCCACGTCAACTTGCCAGGCCTTCTTCGTCCAGTTCAAGCTGCCGTCGAAGAGGTTCTGGCCGTCGTGCATGTACAGCACCTGGTAGCGCTTGCTGGCGCTGTAGTCGCTGGGCAGCCAGACGTCGACGTGGCGCGGTGCGACGTGGCGAGAAGCAAGGTTTTCTAGACGCTCGATGCGGCCGGTGCTGACCTGCGGCAGCGTGGCTGCGACGGTGGTCGGCGCGGCCGCTTGCGCCTGCACGGTGGTCGTCGTCAGACACAGCCATGTCGCCAGCGCGAGAGCACCCAACACCGTGGTCCATGCATTCAAAGGCCATGCCCAAGTGACGTGGATCGTCCTCATGCGCGCTGCCATATCACGGGGTTCTTGCGGGTTGCGATCACCTGCCCGGGCTGCGCGCCCGGACACCAATGGTCGCGGTCATTGGCCTGGATCGCATTCAACGCTGGCACCAGCTTCATGTCGGCATCCATGTAGATCACCGTCATCACCGAGCGCGGCTGCGGGCTGCGGTTGGCGCCGGCTTTGTGGAAGGTCCAGCCGGCATGAAAGCTGACCTCGCCCAAGGCGAAGGCACCGCTGACGAACTCGAAGCCGTGCTGCTGCATGTTGGCGCTGATTTTGGCTTCGCTCTCGTCGCTGATGCCCAGGTCACGGCCGAAACTTTCGCGCTGGCTGCCGGCATAGAAGCCCAGCGGACCCATGTTCTCGGGCACCGGCTGCAAGGGGATCCAGGCGGTGATGGTGCGGTCGCTGGACAGTGGCCAGTAGTACTGGTCGGCATGCGCCGGCGTGATGCCGCCGCCGGGCTCTTTGTACAGACTCTGGTCGTGGTACAGGCGCACGCCGCCGACCTCCAGCAGTTCGGCGGCGATGCGCGCCAGGCGCTGGCCCATCACGAAGCGGCCGACCAGCGGGCTTTGCTCCCACAGGTTCATCACCTGCAAGAAGGCCCTGTCGTAGGTGCTGCGCTCTTCAAGCGGCTTGTCCTGGGTGTTGAGCGCAAGCGTCAGACGGGTGATTTCGCGGCCAAAATGTGTAAGTGTTTCAGGTGTTAGCACCTTGCGCAGCTTGATGAAGCCGTCGCGGCGGAAGCTCGCGATGTGCTCAGTGGTGATGGCGTAGGGCGTGTCCAGATCCATGCTCAGCTTCGTGGTTCAAGTTTGAATGGCTTGCACAAAGGCGGCGCCGGGCGGCAGCCAAAGAAGGCGACCATCAGCGCGCAGGCGCTCGAACACGAGCACGCTGTTGTCGGCGTGCGGCTGCGCCAGACCGACAAGGCCGTGGCGGTGGTCGCTGCCGAGTGCGGCTTTGCCACGCTCTCGCACTTCAACCGCCAGTTCCGGCTGCGCCATGGTATGGCGCCTCGTGAATTCCGTGGCAAGGCGTGAGCCCTTGAGTTCGGCCCCGTGCGGCAGAATGAATTCACCCTAGCGCATTTCATCGATACCGCAAGCCCATGACCAAAGTTGCACT
>JANMMH010000422.1:0-2200 GCA_031373055.1 Rubrivivax sp.
GCGGGGCGCGACCCGGCCTTGAGCGGCCGCAGTTTTGTGCTCTGCCCCGGCGGCGCCTACGACCGCTCGCCCTGCGGCACGGGCACCAGCGCCAAGCTCGCCTGCCTGGCCGCAGAAGGTTTGCTCGCACCAGGCCAGAAATGGCATCAGGAAAGCGTCATCGGAAGCAGCTTCACCGGCCACTACGCCTTGGCACCAGCAGGACAGGTAGGTATCCTGCCCTTCATCCACGGCCGGGCCCACGTCACGCTGGACGCCACGGTGGTGTTCGACGCCGACGACGCGTTTTCATGGGGCATGGCTTGACGGGATTCGTGCCCACACCCGCAGCGCTCGGCGCGCAGGAAACCAGCGCCAGCTGGGTCGTGGTGGGCGCGGGCATCGTCGGCGCCAGCATCGCCCTGCGGTTGCGCCAGCAGGGCCACGCCGTGCTGCTGCTTGACCGCGACGGCGTGGCCGCGCAGGCCAGCCGTGGCAACGCTGGTGCCTGCGCCTATTCCGACATCCTGCCGCTGGCGTCCCCCGGCATCATTCGCCAGGCGCCGCGCTGGCTGCTCGACCCGCTGGGCCCGCTGTCGATTCCGCCGGCCTACCTGCGGCGCATCACGCCGTGGCTGTGGCGCTTCTGGCGCGCCAGCCAGCCCCAGCAGGTGCTGGCCAGCACGCGGGCGCAAGCGGCGTTGATGACGCTGGCGGCGGCGGCCATGCCACGACTGGTGCGCGACGCCGGTGCGCTAGGCCAACTGCACACCGACGGCAACCTGCACTTGTACGAGAGCCAGGTCGAGCTAACGGCCTCGTTGACGGGATGGCAAGTGCGTGCCGAGCACGGCATCGCCTTCGAGCATCTGCATGGCGCAAAGGCCATCGCGCAGTGGCAGCCCGGTTTGTCGCCGGCCATCGTGGCGGCGACCTGGGTGCCGGCGTGGCAGCGCATCGACGACCCGCAGCGCTTTTGTGAGCAAGTTGCCGGCGCGCTAGTGACGGCGGGTGGCACGTTGCGCCGTGCGCATGTTCTTGCGCTGACACCAACCTCGAACGCTATCGACCTGGTGCTCGACGGTGGCCAGACGCTGCACGCGCAACACGTCGTGGTGGCCGCCGGCGCCTGGTCGCACCAGCTCGCCCGCTCGCTCGGCCATCACATCCCGCTGGAGACCGAGCGCGGCTACAACACGAGCCTGCCGCCGGGTGCTTTTGAGCTGCGGCGCCAGCTCACATTCGGCGGCCACGGGTTCGTCGTGACGCCCATTGCGGGCGGCGTGCGTGTGGGTGGCGCGGTGGAACTCGGTGGCTTGAAGGCGCCGCCGAACTACCGCCGCGCAAAGGCGCTGCTAGACAAGGCCAAGCGCTTTCTGCCCGGGCTCAACACCGAAGGCGGCACGCCGTGGATGGGCTTTCGTCCCTCACTGCCCGACAGCCTGCCCATCATCGGACCCGCACCTGGCGAGCCGCGCGCGCTCTACGCCTTTGGCCATGGCCACCTGGGCTTGACGCAATCGGCAGCGACGGCGGAATTGATCGCCGAGTTGTCGCAGGGCATGCAGCCCAGCATCGACATGGCGCCCTACAACGCGGCCCGATTTACGGGCGGCGCCGGCTCAAGCCGAGCGGCCTAAACCTCCAGCCACTCCTTGCGAATGGCACTGTTGGCGCGCAGCTCGGTGGGCGTGCCCTCGAAGACGATCTGGCCGTGGCCCATGACCAGGCAGCGGTCGGCGACTTCGAGCGCGATGGTGAGTTTCTGCTCGACGAGCAACACCGACATGCCACGGCGTTTGTGCTCGCGTTAAGACTCGGCAACGAGCTCCACGATCTTCGGCGCCAGGCCTTCGGTGGGCTCGTCGATCATGATGAGTTCGGGGTCGCCCATCAGCGTGCGGCACAGCGTGAGCATCTGCTGCTCACCGCCCGAGAGCACGCCGGCTTCGGTGTGCTGGCGCTCTTTGAGACGGGGGAACATCTCGTACATATCGTCGAACTTCCAGCGCCCCGTGGGCTTGCGGCTCTTCATGCCCAGGGTGAGGTTCTGGTGTACGGTGAGCGTGGGGAAGATGTCGCGGTTCTCGGGCACGTAGCCGATGCCGATGTGGGCGATCTCGAAAGCGTGGCGCCCGAGCATGGGCTGACCCTTCCACTCGATGCTGCCGGCGCCGTCGACCAGCCCCATGATGGTCTTCACGGTGGTCGAGCGGCCCGA
>JANMMH010000442.1:0-1672 GCA_031373055.1 Rubrivivax sp.
ACTTTCGGTGCTGGTCGAGGTGCACGATGCCGCCGAGCTCGCGCGCGCGCTCAAACTGAAGACGCCCCTGGTGGGCATCAACAACCGCAACCTGCGCACGTTTGAAGTCTCGCTGGAGACAACGCTGGGCATGCTGGCGCAGTTGCCAGCCGATCGCCTGGTGGTCACCGAGTCGGGCATCGTCTCGCGAGCTGACGTGCAGCGCATGCGCAGTTCGGGGGTTCACGCCTTCCTCGTCGGTGAAGCCTTCATGCGCGCTAACGACCCCGGCGCGACGTTGGCGGCTTTGGTGGCATGACAGCAGACGATCTAGAAGCTGCGTTTGAGACGCTGTCGCCAGCGTGGCGACAGGTTTTGCCGGGATGGACCGGCGCGGCGCAGGCGGCGTTGATCGCGGCCATCCGCACGGCCTCCGCGCAGCGCGAGATCGCGCCCGGCGACCCGTTTCGCGCCCTGCGCTTAGTCGCGCCTTCAGCCGCACGCGTCGTCGTGTTCGGCCAAGACCCCTACCCCGGCGCGGGCCACGCCGACGGACTTGCTTTTTCGGCGCCTACTAGCGCGCGGCCGTCTCTGCGACGGGTCTTCGACATCCTCGAAGCCGATCGCCCGGGCTGGAAGCGACCCAAAAGCGGGCGCCTCGACGCCTGGGCGCAGCAAGGCGTGCTGCTCTTGAACCCAGCGCTGACGGTCGAAGTGGGCTGCATCAACAGCCACACGCAGCTCGGTTGGCAGGCGCTTACCTCGCAGATCGTGCAGGCACTGGCAGCGCGCGAGTCGCCGCCGACCTTTTTGCTGTGGGGCAGCCAGGCCAAGGCATTCTTTGATGCGGCGCTGCCGGGCAACATCCGCGTGACGCGGCTTGCGGCACGCCACCCGTCGAACGACCACCGCCGAGAGTTCATGCAGGGCGGCAGCCACTTTGCCGCCACCGCTGACCAGGTGGACTGGTGGGTGTTGCCTAGCTCCGAGTTGGACGCGGCAGGCTGATAAGCGCGCGCGAGGTGATATAGTCACGGGCTCTTCGGAGGGGTGCCCGAGTGGCTAAAGGGGGCAGACTGTAAATCTGTTGGCTTACGCCTACGGTGGTTCGAATCCACCCTCCTCCACCAGAAGAGCCCTCGCGGGAGTAGTTCAATGGCAGAACCCTAGCCTTCCAAGCTAATGACGCGGGTTCGATTCCCGTCTCCCGCTCCAAGGAAGTTTTAGTCGTCGTTACGGGTCTGGCGGTTTCCAGCCACTTGCGGATCACAGCCGCCAGACCCGTACTGATGTCGCAATCAGGCCCATGTGGCTCAGTGGTAGAGCACCCCCTTGGTAAGGGGGAGGTCGCGCGTTCGATCCGCGCCATGGGCACCACCAAGAATCCTGTTGGCTGCAAGGCCGACCTGTCTGTTTCAACGTATCGCCAGGAGCGCACCAAATGGCAAAAGGCAAATTCGAACGCACCAAGCCCCACGTCAACGTGGGCACCATCGGTCACGTCGACCACGGCAAGACCACGCTCACCGCAGCCATCACCTCGGTACTGGCAGCCAAGTTCGGTGGCGAGGCCAAGGCCTATGACCAGATCGACGCCGCACCCGAAGAAAAAGCGCGCGGCATCACCATCAACACCGCCCACGTCGAGTACGAAACGGCCAACCGCCACTACGCCCACGTCGACTGCCCCGGC
>JANMMH010000445.1:0-2087 GCA_031373055.1 Rubrivivax sp.
ACGGGCCCGAACCAGATCAACCGCCGCGACCTCAACCGCGAAATCAACATCGACGCCAACGCCTATGGGCGCAGCACGGGCGAGGTGTCAAGCGACATCCGCGCCGCACTCGACACGCTGGCCTGGCCGCCGGGCTACCGCTACAGCTTTGGGGGTGCGACCAAGAACATGCAGGAATCTTTCGGCTACGCCATCGGCGCGCTGGCGTTGGCGGTGGTCTTCATCTACATGATCCTGGCCAGCCAATTCAAGAGCTTCTTGCAGCCACTGGCACTGATGAGCTCGCTGCCGCTCACGCTTATCGGCGTGGTGCTCTCGCTGCTGCTGTTTCGCTCGACGATCAACATGTTCTCCATCATCGGCATCGTCATGCTGATGGGCCTGGTGACGAAGAACGCCATCCTGCTGGTCGACTTCGCGATCCGTAGCCGCGCTGAAGGCATGGAGCGCCACGCGGCCTTGTTGCATGCCGCCAAGGTGCGCTTGCGGCCGATCTTGATGACCACGCTGGCGATGGTCTTTGGCATGGTGCCGCTGGCCTTTGCACTCACTGAAGGCTCGGAGCAACGCGCACCCATGGGCCAGGCCGTTATTGGCGGCGTCATCACCTCGTCGCTGCTCACGCTGGTGGTGGTGCCGGTGATCTACTGTTACCTCGACGACCTGGCAGGGTGGGCACGCAGCAAGTGGTCCAAGCCCGTGGGTCACGCTGATGTCGCTTCCTAAGCAGCTCCTAGAATCCAGCGCCAAAACCTGCGCCCCGCACCCCTTTCCGCCATGAATATCGAACTCGCCCGCTTCAACATGATCGAGCAGCAAATCCGCCCCTGGGAAGTGCTCGACCAGACCGTGCTCACGCTGCTGGGAGTCGTGCGGCGCGAAGACTTCTTGCCACCGCATTTGCACGCGCTGGCCTTCGTCGACACGCAGGTGCCGCTGGCTCCGGGTGCGCCCCATGGCCAGTGCATGCTCGAGCCCAAAGTCGAAGCTCGGCTCTTGCAAGCGCTGGCCGTGCAGCGCCACGAGAAGGTGCTTGAAATCGGCACCGGCTCGGGTTTCATGGCCGCGCTGCTGGCCCACCGCGCGATGCAGGTCACCACGCTGGAATGTGTGCCCGAGCTGGTGGACATGGCGCGCGCCAACCTGCGCAGCTGCGGGCTTGTGGACGTAAACGTGCTTGAAGTCAGCGCCGCCGAGGGTACTGGCGGGCTGCCAGCGGAGGCACCGTTTGACGCCATCCTGCTGTCGGGCTCGGTGGCGGTGGTGCCGCAAGACTTGCTGGCGCAGCTCAAGGTCGGCGGGCGGCTGGCGGCGGTGATTGGCGAGCTGCCCGTCATGCGTGCGCGGCTGATCACGCGCGTGGCTGAGAGTGCATGGTCCGATGTCGACCTCTTCGACACCGTGGCGCCACGACTGCTTGGTTTTTCGGAACCGGCGCGCTTTGTCTTTTGATGCGTCGCCACCATTCGTCGCCCGCTGGGGCCGCCCAGCCGTGCCAGCAGCGCAGCTCGTCGCATGCAGCGTGCGTGCAACCCAAGACGTCCGGTACAACCCGGCGCTGAACATCAAAAGCAACTCAAAGGACTCCACATGCGCCTGACGCGATTCCCGTCCCGCAAGCTCATCGCCACCGCTATCACCTTGCTGTGCGCCGGTACGTCACAAGCACAAAGCGTGCAAGAGCTCTACGACGCCGCACGCGCGTACGACGCCACCATCCTGGCCGCGCGCGCGCAGGCGCAGTCGGCGGCGTTCCGGGCCGCGCAAACCGAGGCGCTCAAACGCCCTTCGGCGCGCCTCGAAGCCAGTGCCAGCACCGGCGCGCTGGATCTGCCGCGCATCGGCTCGGGCGACAGCCATTCACTGGGCACCATCGCACGCGGCAGCTACCCGCTCATCAACCGCGCTAGCGACGTCTCGATCGCGCAGGCCCGCAAGTCGCTGGAGACCGCCAGGGCTGACCTGGAAAGCGCCGAGCAAGACTTGATCGTACGTGTAGCGCAGGGCTACTTCGACGTGCTCGCCGCGCAGGACACGCTGACGACGACGCAGGCCAGCAAGAAGGCCATCACCGAGCAGTTGGCCTC
>JANMMH010000446.1:0-6619 GCA_031373055.1 Rubrivivax sp.
CATCGCCGATCACAACGCGCACCCCAAGCCCTTCATCTGGACCGCGACGGCCTCGGACATCCTGGCCAAAGTCACGCGCGCCAAGGCTGCGCTGGCAGCCGTTGTTCGATAAGTACATATCAGAGTGGCGCACTACACTAGGGCGTGCCGCCAGGCAAGCCATCGACAGCATCCGGGTCCTCCCGGAACGAGAAGACAGAACCGCCCCGGTGTTTGAGCGCCAGGTGCGACCGACTTCCTCGCATTGCGCCTGAGTGCCGTACAGATCAAAGAATTCAAGTATGGACAGGCCTGCTTGAAACGGGACTTTGTTGATGGCCATGGGTCACCCCGGGTTGTGGTGAACGCACCTTCCCGGCCACGTAACTCACAGAGTGAGCTACCTCCGGCCGAAACTGAACATTCTTCATAGTCAGGTAAGTTGTTCGCGATTCCCGACCTACTCCGCCGTCGCCCCCGACTCACGAACCACCACGCGCCACTTCTCGAATTCGCGTTGCACGAAGGCGGTGAACTGCGCGGGCGTGCCGCCTGCCGGGTCGGCGCCTTCCTTGATCAACTGCGCATCCATCGTGGGCACGCCGATGATCTGGTTAACGGCCATGTTGAGCGTGGCCACCACCTCGGGCGGCGTGCCTTTGGGCGCGAAGAATCCGAACCAGGAACCGGCCTCGAAACCTGGGAAGCCACGCTCGGCGACCGTGGGTACGTCGGGCAAGGAACGCGAACGCTTGACGCTGCTGACCGCCACCGCGCGCAGGCTGCCGGCCTGGATGTGGGCGATGACCGACGGGATGGTGGCGAACATGAATTGCACGCGCCCGGCGAGCACGTCGCGCAGTGCGTCGGCGCCTTTGTAGGGCACGTGCACGGCGTCAAAGCCTGCGCGCTTGGCCAGGATGAAGCCGGAGAGATGCGATGAGGTGCCGATGCCGGTGGAGGCGTAGTTCAGCTTGCCTGGGTTGGCCTTGGCGTAGGCCACGAATTCGTCGAAGGTCTTGGCCGGCAGCGCCGGGTTGAGCACGAGCACGTTGGGCACGTCGGCGATCTGCACGATGGGCACCAGTTCGGTCAAGGGGTTGTAGGGCAGCTTGGGATAGAGCGTGGGGTTGACGGCGATGGGGCCGACGGAATTGACGATCAAGGTGTAGCCGTCAGCCGGCGCGCGCACCACCAATTCGGTGCCCAGGTTGCCGCCGGCGCCGGGCTTGTTGTCGATGATGAAGGGCTGCTTGAGCCTTTCGCTGAGCTGCAAGCCCACGCTGCGCGCCAGCAAGTCGGTGGTGCCGCCGGCGGTGAAGGCCACGACCACACGCACGGGCTTGGCCGGCCAGGTCTGTGCGCCGGCGTTGAAGGCCAGTGCGCAAGCTAACAAAGTACATACGCGCAAGATCGGCAACATGGCGGTCACTTTCAATCGTTCGGTGATGACGCTTCAGCTGCGAAAGTCGGGCGCGACGCGGTCGAGCTTGCGCAGCAGCGCTGGCCACTCCATCAAACCATAGGGCCGACGTGTGCCGCGCTGGTAGTTGCGCCAGGTGGCTTCGAGCACGGGCGCGGGCGGCTCCACCAGCGGCGTCTTGCAGGCCATCGCCGCCAGTTGCGACTGGCACGACAGCTCCAGTCGGTGCGTCCAATTAAAGGCCTCGCCGACCGTGCGCCCGAGCACCAGCGCGCCGTGGTTGCGCAGCATCAGCGCGTCACCTTCGCCCAGGTCCCGCACCAGCGACACTTTCTCGGCATCGTCGAGCACCACACCTTCATAGTCGTGATAGCCGATCTTCAGGAAGCGCATCGCCGTTTGCGTGATGGGCAAGAGGCCGCAGGCCAGCGCGCTGACCGCCATCGAGGCCCAGCTGTGGGTGTGGATCACGCAGAAGGCGTCGTGCCGCGCCTCGTGCACGGCGCTGTGCACGACGTAGCCGGCGCGGTTGATGCCGTAGTCAAGCGCGCCGAAGTCGGGCTTGGCCAGAATGTTGCCGGCCAGGTCCACCTTGATCAGGCTTGACGCCGTGATCTCTTCGTACATCAAGCCGTAGGCGTTGATGAGGAAAGCGCCGTCTTGCCCGGGTACGCGCGCCGAGATGTGGTTGGCCATCATGTCGGACATGCCGTAGAGGTCCACCAGGCGATAGCAGGCGGCCAGGTCAACGCGCGCTTGCCACTCTTCGGGGCTGCAATGCGGCTGCATCGAGGGGATGTGTAAGGCATTGGCTGCTGTCATCTCATCTCCACCGTTATTCACTACCGAGCTTGAGCTTGGTCGGCTGGCGCCGCTCGATGGCCCACTTCAACAGCGCCGCCGCGCGAAAAATGCCGTGGGCAAATTTGCCGTAGGGCATGGTCAAGAACAAAGCCATCACGAAGCCCAGGTGCACGGCCAGCAGCAGCGCCATCGCACCCGTGTCACGCCAGGCCAGCAGTGCCAGGCCGGTGGCGCTGGTGAAGAAGAGCAAGGCGATGAGCCCGTGGTCCATGGCCTTCTGCGCGGGGTCGCCATGCGCGGGGTGGCGTTTGATGTTCAACCAGGCCAGGCCCAGCGGGCCCACCAGCAGCCCCAAACCACCCAGCGTACCCAGCAGCACGGGCAGGCTGGCGTAGCTGTAGGGGGCCTTCCAGCCGAAGCCGTAGTGGTAGACCGTTGCCACGCTGGTGGCAGCAAAACACAGCATGAAGCCGTAGAAGGTGGCGTGGTGAAAGCGCCTGCGCCACAGCGTGAAGGCGTCGTCTTCTTCGTTGCAACCTTGGCCGTGGCCACCATCGAGATAGGTCAGTTGCAGCACGTTCTTCAGCGTTTCGCCGGCCGCTACGGCCGAGGCTGCACCGGGCGCCACATCACGCCAGAAACGCGCCACACCCAAGCTCAGCGCCAGGCAGGCGAATAAGAAGATCGGCGCGAAGAGCGCCACCATCAAGTTGTGCGGGAACACGGCGTAGAAGTTGCCGGCCATCGGCGTGTGCCACAGCGTGCCATGGCGCATGAGTGCCAGCACGAGGAAGAGCGCCAGGCCCACTGCTAACGCCAAGGCGACGGTGAGCCCGTTGCGCTCGTAGAGCTTGCCTAAAGCTGGCGGCCAGGCGTAGTCGGCGTAAGTTTTGGCGCGCACCTGCGCCATGGCGCGGGGCACGTTGACCTTGAACTCGTGCGGCTCGGCGTATTGGCAGGCATGCAGGCAAGCCCCGCAGTTGTGGCACAGGTTGGCCAGGTAATGGATGTCAGCCTTGGGGAACTCAAGGCGGCGCGCCATGGCCGGGAAGACCGCGCAAAAGCCTTCGCAATACCGGCAGGCATTGCAGATGTTGAGCACGCGTTCAGCTTCGGCTTCGCGGACCAGGGATTCAAGCAACTGCACGTGATGATTCCTGTGTGTTCGCAAGCGCGGCGGCCGCAGCCGATGCGCCGGCAATGCGCCCGAAAACGGTGCCGATGGTCATGCCCACGCCGGCGGTGTAGCCCTTGCCCAGCACATTGCCGGCCATCATTTCGCCGGCGGCAAAAAGGTTGTGGCTGGGCACATCGGCAAAGCGCACGGCGGCAGTGGCGTCGACCTTCATGCCGAGGTAGGTGAAGGTGATGCCGGGCTTCAAGGCGTAGGCCAGGAAGGGGGGCGTGTCGATGGGCCGCGCCCAGTGGGTCTTGGCGGGCGTGATGCCTTCGGTGTGGCAGTCGTCGAGCACGGCGTGGTCGAAGTTGCCGACGCGGCAAGCGGCGTTGAATTCAGCGACGGTGCGCATCAGTGCGGCGGCGTCCAGGCCGAGCGCGTGTGCCAACTCCGCTAGAGTGTTAGCACGCGTCGGTGGATACACCGCCGGCATGAAACGCCCCACCGCTTTGGCGTCGACGATCGAGTAGCCGATCTGCCCCGGCTGCCCCGCCACCAGGCGGCCCCAGATGGCGTAGCGCTTGGGCCAGAAGTCTTCGCCCTCGTCGTAGAAGCGCTGCGCGTCGCGGTTCACCATGATGCCCAGCGAGACCGAGTCCACGCGTGTGCTGATGCCACCGTCAAACAGCGGCGCGCGCGCGTCGACGGCCACGCAGTGGCTTTGCGCGGGGTCGCCCACGGTGTCGGCGCCTTGCGTCATCAAGTCACCCAGCAGCACGCCCATGTTGAAGCGTGTGCCGCGAATGGCGAAGTTGTCGACGGGCCATTCGCCACGCTCGTTCTGGCCCCAGGCTTCGCGCTGCCAGGGGATGTTGGATTCAAACCCGCCGCTGGCCACGACGCAGGCCCGAGCCTCAATGCGCTCAGCGCCGATCCACGCGGCCACGAAGCGACCAGCGTCGAGTTCGAGCCGGTCCACCGGCGCTTGGTAGCGCACCTGCACGCCCAGCGCCAGCGCGCTGCGGTAGTAGGCGTTGACCAGCGCCTTGCCACCGCCCATGAAGAACGCGTTGGTGCGGCTCAGGTGCAGCGTGCCCGTGAGCGAAGCCTGGAAACGCACGCCGTGGCGCTGCATCCACGTGCGACAGCGTGACGACTCACGAATCACCAGCCGCGCCAGCGCTTCGTTGGTGACGCCGCCGGTGACCTTGTGCAGGTCTTGCCAATACTCCTCTTCCGGGTAGGCCTCGGTCAGCACGTCTTGGGGTGCGTCGTGCATGCAGCGGATGTTGCGCGTGTGCACCGAGTTGCCGCCGCGCCATTCAAACGGTGCGGCTTCGAGCAGCAGCACCGAGGCACCGGCTTCACGCGCGGTGAGCGCGGCGCACAAGGCGGCGTTGCCGCCGCCGATGACAAGCACGTCGATCATGGTTGCAGGCCCGCGTCAGCCGGATTGGATGCGTGCATCACGGATGAGTTTTTCTTAGCGGCTGCTCTTGATGTGCGGCCACGCTGCCGACGCCGGTCAACACTGCAAATACCTGCCTTCGTTGCATCGTCATTCACTCCCCCTTGATGGCTGACAGCAAGCAAGGGCAACGCAAGGTGTTGCCCGCAGCGGCCCGGATGATGCAGCAGCGGCGGGGCCCGCCCCGTGCGGAAAACCGCCGCTTGGGCCGGCGAGGGACAATCGGCGACCGCCACACCCCGCCAAGCCAACACCATGCTGAAGTTCTACTACTCCCTCGCCCCCAACCCCATGAAAGTCGCCCTCTTGCTTGAGGAAAGCGCGCTGCCCTATGAGGCGATACCCGTCGATACTCGTAAGGGCGAGCAGCACGCTGCGGCGTTCACGGCGCTGAACCCGAACGCCAAGGTGCCGGTGATCGTGGACCACGGCGTGGTGGTCTTCGACAGCAACGCGATCCTCTTGTACCTGGCCGAAAAGAGCGGGCAATTTCTGCCTGCGGCCCAAGACCGTGGAACCATGCTTTCGTGGTTGATGTTCGTGGCTTCGGGCATCGGGCCGTTCACGGGCCAGTGCGTGCATTTCAAGCACTACGCGCCCGAACCCAACCCCTACGCCGCCAACCGCTACGACGTTGAAGCCTGGCGGCACTGGAACATCCTCAACGCGCATCTGGCCGACAAGACCTGGATGGTGAGCGAGCGCTACACGCTGCTGGACATGGCGGTCTGGGGCTGGGCCCGCGCCGTGCCCTTCGCGCTGGGCGCCGAGGCCTGGGCGCAACTGCCCCACCTCAAACGCCTTGTCGATGCCGTGAACGAGCGGCCCGCAGCCAAACGTGCCGCCGACCTGAAGGACCGGTACGCCTTCAAGGCCGAGATGGACGACGCGGCGCGGCGCGCGATGTTTCCGCAGAACGAGCGGCTGAAGGCCTGAACACGTTTCAGGCTGCGAGCGCGGGCGGTACAAAGTCTCTATCGGCGGGAAAGGCCCCGGCCCCGGTGACCTGACACCGACAGATGTCACTGCTGCTTGCATGTCGCAAGCACAACCGGCGCCACCATTGCGCTTGCCCGCACTTGGCCGGGCGACTTGGTGAGTGCCCATGTTGCCGTTGTCCCGCATGTTGTCGATTGCCGTGCTCGCCCTCGGGCTGAGCGCGCCCGCCCTGGCCGTCAAACCAGTGTTTCCGCAGCTGAGCCTGGCCGACGAGAGGAGCCAGGGCCAGCGCGCTATCGAGCTGCTGGGCCTGCGCCTGCCTGAAGTGGCGGCGCACTACGGCAAGTCGGCCGAAGAGTTCCAGGCCTTGCTGCTCAATGACCGCATGCTGCGCATCGACCGCCGCGGCCGGCTCTTTGTCGAAGAGACGCAAGACCAGCCGCGCCGCGCGCCGTTCACCGCCCCCGTGCTCAGTGCGGCTAACAGCGCGCTAGACGGTAGCCTGGCGCCCTTGGACCAGACGTTTTACCTGCACAGCCGCGCCAGCGCCAAGCGCACCATCTACCTCAACTTTCGCGGTGCGGTGTTGACCAACACGGCGTGGAACGTCAATGGCAACACCATCATCGCCGCACCCTTCGACACCGACGGCGTGTCCGGCGTGTTTTCCACCAACGAGCTGCAGCGCATCCAGTACATCTGGCAGCGCGTGGCCGAAGACTTTGCGGCCTTTGACGTCGACGTCACCACCGAGCCGCCCGCGCCCGATCGCCTGACGCGCAGCAGCGGCACCGACGACGTCTACGGCACCACCGTGCTCATCACCTCACGTAGCGGTGTCTACACCTGCGGCTGTGGTGGCGTGGCCTACATCGGCGTGTTCGACGAC
>JANMMH010000455.1:0-8842 GCA_031373055.1 Rubrivivax sp.
GCAGCACTTCTGCCCCAGCCAGATCGAGACCGATGGTGACTCACTGATCATCAGGCACGTCTACATCGAGCGCCGCATGATCCCGCTGAACATCTACCTGCAGGATGCCAACCCCGAGCAGATGGCGCATGCGGTGGTGGAGTACGGCAACGCTATCAAAGACCTGGTGGCGGCGAACATCTTTCCCGGCGATATGCTGTGGAAGAACTTCGGCGTCACACGCCACGGCAAGGTCGTGTTCTATGACTACGACGAGATCGAATACCTCACCGATTGCAACTTCCGCCGCGTGCCCACGCCGCGCAATGAAGAAGAAGAAATGTCGGGCGAGGTTTGGTACACGGTCGGGCCCAAAGATGTGTTCCCCGAGACGTTTCGCCCCTTCTTGCTGGGCAACGACGCCGTGCGCGAAGTCTTCTTGCAGCACCACGCCGACTTGCTGGACGCCGCCTTCTGGCAAGGCCACAAGGAGCGCATCAAGGCCGGCCATGTGCACGACGTTTTTCCGTACGAGCCACACAAACGCTTCGCGCGCACCGCGCCCACCATGGCGGCCGAGGCGGCATGATGGCTGCGATGTCTGTCAAAGAGCTTTGGGAGTTAGCCAGCTTCATCGTCACCGTGGTCGCGCTGCCGTTTGCCGTGGGCGTGTTCTTGCTGGAGCAGCGCAAGGAGCGCGAGAACGAAGAAGAAGAATCGTTCCAATTGCTCTCAGACGCCTACATCGAATTCCTGAAGATCGTGCTCGCCAACGCCGACTTGCAGCTGCGTACGTCCACCGCGCTGCCTTCGCCCACGCCCGAGCAGCATGAGCGCATGCTGGTCATCTTTGACATGCTGATGGCCCTCTTCGAGCGCGCCTACTTGGTGGCCTACAAGCCGCAGATGAGCAGCACCGAGCAGCGGCGCTGGAACTCGTGGGACGACTACATGCACGAGTGGTGCCGGCGCGAAGACTTCTACAACGCCTTGCCGCAATTGCTGAGCGGCGAAGACCCCGAGTTCCAGCGTTACATCCAGGGCGTGGCGGCTGCCGTTCGCAGTGCCAGCGCGCCCACCCACCCCTGACCCAAGGAGCATTCACCATGAGCGACGCCATCGTCATCGTTTCCGCTGCCCGCACACCCATCGGCGGTTTGTTGGGCGACTTTTCAACCCTCTCAGCTTGGGAGTTAGGCGCCGTGGCCATCAAGGCTGCGGTGGAACGCGCCGGTGTGCCCGGTGACGCCATCGACGAGGTGCTGATGGGCAACTGCCTGATGGCCGGCCAGGGCCAGGCGCCTGCGCGCCAGGCCACGCGCCGCGCCGGCCTGCCCGACAGCACAGGCGCAGTGACGCTGACCAAGATGTGCGGCAGCGGCATGCGCGCGGCCATGTTCGCGCACGACATGCTGATGGCGGGCAGCGCCAGCGTCATGGTCGCCGGCGGCATGGAAAGCATGACCAACGCGCCGCACCTGATGTTCGCGCGCAAAGGCGTGCGCTACGGCGCGGCGCAGATGTTTGACCACATGGCCATCGACGGCCTGGAAGACGCCTACGAGCGCGGCAAGGCCATGGGCGTTTTCGCCGAGCTGTGCGTGGCCAAGTACGGCTTCACGCGTGAAGCACAGGACGCCTTCGCCATCGCCTCGACCACGCGCTCCAAGGCGGCCAACGAAGACGGCAGTTTCGCGTGGGAGATGGCGCCCGTCACGCTGGCTGGCAAGGCTGGCGAGACCGTCGTCAAGTTCGACGAGCAGCCCTTCAAAGCCAAGCTCGACAAGATCGCGGGGCTCAAGCCGGCGTTCAAGAAGGACGGCACGATCACGGCGGCAAATGCCTCGTCGATCTCTGACGGCGCCGCAGCACTCGTGCTGATGCGCGAGAGCACGGCGGCCACCATGGGCGCCAAGCCCATCGCGCGCATCGTCAGCCACGCGGTGCATGCGCAGGCGCCCGACTGGTTCACCACGGCGCCGGTGGGCGCGATCCAGAAAGCCTTGAAGCGCGCGGGCTGGAGCGCAAACCAAGTCGAGCTTTGGGAAGTCAACGAAGCCTTTGCGGCGGTGACGATGGCGGCCATGCACGAGTTCAAACTCGCGCACGAGATCGTCAACGTGCACGGAGGTGCGTGTGCCCTGGGCCACCCCATCGGCGCCAGCGGCGCGCGCATCGTCACCACGCTTCTGGGCGCGCTGCGCAAGCAGGGCAAGAAGCGCGGCATGGCGGCACTTTGCATCGGCGGCGGTGAAGCCACGGCGATGGCGGTCGAGATGCTTTGATGTTGGGCGCGCTGGGGCTGGCCGGCGCGCAGGACTTGCTGGTCTTCATGACCGCTGTCTTTGTGCTCAACGCCACCCCCGGCGTCGACCTCTTGCTGACGATCACGCGCACCCTGCAAGGCGGCGCGCGTGCTGGCCTGGCGGCGGCACTGGGCATCAACGCCGGCTGCGTGGTGCACACCATCGCGGCGGCCTTCGGGTTGGCGGCCCTGATGGCCGTATCCAGTACTGCCTTCACGGTGGTGAAGTGTGCGGGTGCCACCTACTTATTGTGGTTAGCCATCGGCATGTGGCGCACCGCCTGGCGGGGCACGGTGGCTGCCCACGTTGCCACCGAGGCCGCGCCGCGAAGCGGGTGGAGCGACTTCCGCCTGGGGCTCATCACCAACGTACTCAACCCCAAAGTCGCACTCTTCTTTCTCGCCTTCCTGCCGCAATTCATTGCACCGGCTGCTGCCAACAAAACACTGGCCTTCATCGGCCTGGGTGCCGCATTCATCGTTCAGTCCACGCTGTTCTTGCTGTTGGTGGTAGCGCTCACCGCGCAGCTGCGCCGCTGGCCTTCGTCGCCACGTGTGGCGCGGTGGTTGAACGGAGTGGGCGGGGCGCTATTTGCGGCCTTGGCTTGGCGGCTGGTGGTGGCGCGGCCAAGTAGCATCTAGCCCTTCCCCGTCACGTTGAGTCGAGCATCCAGTGGGAGCGAAGTCATGGCACTGACATCTATTGAGCTGTTTGCAGGCGCTGGTGGCTTGGCCATGGGCGCCACACTCAACGGCTTCCGCAGCCTGGGCGTGGTGGAGTGGGACCGCTGGGCTTGCGACACCGTCCGGCAGAACCAGGCTCGCGGCTACCCCTTGGTCGCTGACTGGCCGCTCTATGAAGGCGACGTGCGGCATTGGCTGCGCGATCTAGACAGCTCCGGCATTGAAGGCTCGTTGGATTTGATTGCTGGCGGGCCGCCATGCCAGCCGTTTTCGATGGGCGGCAAACACCGCGCATTTGACGATGTGCGCGACATGTTCCCGGCTACGGTTGATGTCATTCGACGACTGAAGCCACGCGCATTCATTGTCGAGAATGTCAAAGGCTTGACGCGCGCAAGCTTCAGCAACTATTTCGAATACATCCAATGTCAACTCGAATTTCCTGAGTTGTCGCGCCGCGCCGACGAGAGCTGGGTCGACCATCACGCACGCATTCAGACCTTCAAGACTTCCAAGCGCAAGTCGGGCTCGGGCTTGACGTATCGACTGATCACCACACTGGTCAATGCGGCCAACTATGGCGTGCCGCAAAAACGCGAGCGCGTCTTCATCGTCGGGTTTCGTTCGGACATCGACGCGCGCTGGGCGTTTCCGCACGAGTCGCATTCATTGGATGCATTACTGTTTGAGCAGTGGGTCGAGCAGGGCTATTGGGACCGCCATCACGTTCCCCGCGCACGCAGGCCTGCGGTCCCAGCTGTGTACGCGACGGCCGTTGAGCGCATGAAGGGCCTGCGCCTGCTGCCCACGCGCGCACCCTGGCGTACCGTGCGTGACGCCTGCGTCGGGCTGCCCGAGCCTACCGCGCGCGATGGCGAAGCTTTGAACCACCGGCTGCAAGCTGGCGCGCGTGTGTACCCAGGCCACACGGGCAGCCCGCTTGACCTGCCGGCCAAGACGCTCAAGGCGGGCGATCACGGCGTGCCTGGTGGCGAGAACATGCTGGTTCGCACCGACGGCAGCGTGCGCTATTTCAGCGTGCGTGAATCGGCGCGTTTGCAAACATTCCCCGACGGCTACGAGCTGCATGGCGCCTGGAGCGAAGCGATGCGCCAATTGGGCAATGCAGTGCCGGTGACGCTGGCGCAGGTGGTGGCGTCCAGTGTGGCGACGCACTTGCTGATGGCTGACCACCGCAGTTTGTTGTCGAAGCTGGGAAGTGCCACGCAACCTGATCGCCATGCATTTGCATGAGTGACTTCCAGCTCTACAACCCGCTCGACAAGGCAAGCCTGGGTGCCAGCGTGGCCGAGGCGCTGCTTTGCAGGAAAGTCAGGCCGCTGGCGGGACTGCCCGCATTTGATGGCGCGGGTGTCTACGCCATCTACTACACAGGCCTGCTTCCTGTGTACTTGCAGCTCTCCAGCCGCAACCAAAGCGACGACCCGCAGGCGCCCATCTATGTCGGCAAGGCCGTCCCCGACGGCGCGCGCAAGGGCCGCGCACGTACCGGCAGTGCGCCAGCGAGGGCGCTTTACCGCCGGCTTCGTGAGCATGCAGAGAGCATCGAAGCTGCGGAAAACCTGAAGCTGTCGGACTTTGTCTGCCGTGTTCTCGTCGTCGACGACATTTGGATTCCTCTCGGTGAGTCCTTGCTCATCGCGAAATTGGCGCCGATCTGGAACTCGCTCGTGGACGGTTTCGGGAATCACGATCCGGGACGTGGACGGCACCAAGGCCAACGCCCGCGCTGGGATGTGCTTCATCCAGGCCGGGCATGGGCGATGAAGTGCCAGCCTCACACCGAGACTGCCGAATCCATCGCGCGTGAGGTTGAAGCGCGTCTGGCCAGCGAGCCGTCACTGGCGCAGTCGAGATTCCTCGCAGAAGAGCGTCGCGTCGCGTTCGGCGCACGGCCGTAGTGGACCCTTGATGAAAGCAAACTGGAGATACCCGATGAAGATGCACATGCTTGCCGGAGCGTTGCTTGCCCTCGTCGGCAGCGTGCTCGCGTCTGCAGCCCTGGCCCAGGACGCCTGGCCCAACAAGCCGCTGAAGATGATCGTGCCCTTCCCGCCTGGCGGCACCAGCGACATCATGGGCCGCATGGCCGGCGAAGAACTTGCGCGCGCCTTGAAGCAACCGGTGGTGATCGAAAACATCGGCGGCGCCGGCGGCACCACGGGCACGGCGCGTGCGGCGAAGATGCCGGCCGACGGCTACACGCTGGTGCTCACTGGTGTGGGCTCCAACGCCGTGGCGCATGGGCTGGATGCCAAGTTGCCTTACGACTCGGTGAAGGACTTCGTGCATATCGCGCAAATCCACTCCGGCCCCAACGTGCTGGTGGTGCACCCGGACCAGCCCTTCAAGACCTTCAAAGAACTCGTGGCCTATGTGCGCGCCAACCCGGGGCGGCTGAACTACGGCTACACCCACGCGGCGTCGGGCCACATGGCGATGGAGTTGCTCAAGCAGACCGCGAGCCAGTGTCCCGATCTGCCGGCCAAGGCCAAGGCCGACTGCCAAGGCTTTTTCATGGTCGGCATTCCCTACCGCGGCGGCGGGCCGATGATGACGGACCTCTTGGGTGGCCAGATTCCGCTGATGTTCATCAACCAGGACGTCGCCTTGCAGCATGTGAAAGTCGGCAAGCTGCGCGCCCTGGCGGTGACGAGCTTGCAGCGCAACCCGCTGTATCCAGACGTGCCCACCGTCGCCGAGAGTGGCTTCCCGGGCTTCAGCGCGCTCAGCTGGTCGGGGCTGTCGGTGCCTGCGGGCACACCGCCAGCCATCGTCGATCGATTGGAGGCCGAGATGGGCCGCATCATGGCCTCGCCTGCCATCAAGCAGCGCATGGAGTCGGTCGGTTTTGTGGTGCCGGCGCAGGGCAGCAAGGCCTACAGCGGCTTTGTGAAAGAAGAGGTGGAGCGCTGGACGCGCGTCATCAAGACCGCCGGCATCAAGCCTGAATAACGTGAAGACTGAGATGACAGACACATCGACACGACGGCTGATCGCTGCCAACCCGCTCGCCGCCGGTCTGGCCGCTGGCGTGGCCAGCACCGACCGCATCGAGTGGATCAAGCTCTCGCTCGTGTTCCTGCCCCTGGCCACGCCCATCAGCGACGCCAAAGTCTTGACCGGGCGCCAGACACCACTCACCGAGATCGCCTTTCTTTTCGCCGAGATTGAAACGCAGCAGGGCCACAGCGGCGTGGGCTTTTCCTACAGCAAACGCGCCGGTGGCCCGGGCCAGTACGAACACGCCAAGGAGCTGGCGGGCAAGCTCATCGGCGAAGACCCGAACGACATTTCGCGTCTGTGGGACAAGCTGGTGTGGGCCGGCGCCTCGGTGGGCCGCAGCGGCCTGGCCACGCAGGCGATTGCTGCGTTTGACATCGCCCTGTGGGACCTCAAAGCCAAGCGCGCGGGGCTGCCGCTGGCTAAGCTTCTTGGCGCGCATCGCGACTCGGTGGCTTGCTACAACACCTCGGGTGGCTACTTGCACACGCCCATCAACGAGGTCGTTAGCAATGTGAACGCGGCGATCGCGCGTGGCATCGGCGGCATCAAGATCAAGGTCGGCCAGCCCGACCCGATGGTCGATCTGGCGCGTGTGCAGGCCGTGCACAAGGCGATCGACGGCCGCGTGGCGATGATGATCGACGCCAACCAGCAATGGGACCGCGTCACCGCGCAGCGCTTTGGCCGCTTGGTCGAGCCGCTGAACCTGACGTGGATTGAAGAGCCGCTGGACGCCTACGACGCCGAAGGCCACGCGGCACTCGCCGCCATGCTCGACACGCCGATTGCCAGCGGCGAGATGCTGACCAGCCCCGCCGAACACTACGAGCTCATTCGCCACCGCAGCGTGGACTTCATCCAGCCCGACGCGCCGCGCGTGGGCGGCATCACGCCGATGCTGAAGATCATGGCGCTGGCCGAGCACGCAAGGCTGCGCATGGCGCCACACTTTGCGATGGAGATCCACCTGCACCTGTCGGCCTCGTACGCGCTGGAGCCTTGGGTCGAACACTTCGAATGGCTCGAGCCGATGTTCAACGAGCGGCTGGTGATCGAAGGCGGGCGCATGCAGGTGCCCAACCGGCCGGGCCTGGGCTTTTCACTGAGCGAGCAGGCAAGGGCGTGGACGCAGCAGGCGGCGGAGTTCGGCACGCGGCCTTGATGTCGTCCACTGCGGCGTGCGCGGCAGGGCCGAAGCCGCACAAGCTCCCCGCTGGCCAACTGCCAGCTCAAGCGCTGAGACGCGCGGCCGCTCAGCCGCCGCTGTAGGGCTCGCCCAAGGGTGCGGCCCAGCCGACCCAGCGCTTGGGCAGCGGGCGGGCGTAGTCACCGCGCTTTTCGGTCCTTAGCCCCAGCGCCACCAGCGCTTCGGCCATCTTCACCGCCGCACTCACGCCGTCGACCACGGGCACACCCAGGCGCGCTTGCAGCGTTGCGCACAACGCTGCCATGCCGCCGCAGCCCAGCACGATGGCGCCACTGCGGTCTTGTTGGAGCGCCTGGCGGGCGCTGTCTTCGATCAGTGCGATGGTGTCTTCGCCGCAAGCCTCCAGCGCCAGCACGGGGATGTCGGTGCCGTGGATGCCACGACAGCTGCGCTCGAAGCCGTAGCGCTGCACCAGCCGTTCGGCGATGACGCAGGTGCGCGTCATCGTGGTGACGATTGAAAAGCCGGTGGCGACGAATGAGGCCGCGTGGAAGGCCGCTTCGGCAATGCCCAGCACGGGCGCGGTGGTCAGCTCGCGTGCGGCGTCCAGGCCGGGGTCGCCGAAGCAGGCGATGACGACGGCGTCGAAGGCTTCGGCCTGCGCCAACCGCACTTGTTCGGCCACGCCGGCGGCGCCGAAGACGTCGTCGAAGTGACTCTCGATCGAGACCGGCCCAAAGCTGGGTTGGCGCCCGAATACGTGCGTGCCAGGCGCGGCGACGGCCTGCGCGGCGTGCGTCATGGCCTCGGTCATGGCGGACGACGTATTCGGGTTCACGAGCAGCAGCTTCATGGTTCCTACTCTGTCCAAATCGGTGCATTTTGCATACAAACGGGGCGTCGCAAGGTATCTGCGCACGCTTGAGGATCATGAATGCAAGTGCCGCGCCCGGCATGGGTGGTGGCACGAGCTTTGCATACAAACTGTTCGATGATGTCGCTCGTCTGTCTGCTGCCCTGTCGCCTTGCCTCGCGGCCACCCGCGGGCCGAGGCCCGCGCGCATGAAAGCCGCCAGCGCGCGTGCAGTGGCCGAGCCCACGGCCACAGAGCGTGTCTACGCCGGCGTCTACGCGGCCATCCTCGAGCAGCGCGTGGTGCCGGGCATGCGCTTGCGTGAAGACGAGATGGCGGCCAGCTTCGAGGTCAGCCGCACCGTCATCCGCCAGGCCTTGCAGAGGCTGGCGCAAGACCGGCTGGTGGAGCTGCAACACAACCGTGGTGCACAAATCGTGGTGCCCACGCGTGAACTGGTGGCGCAGGTGTTTGATGCCCGCCGCGTGATCGAGTGCGAAGTGGCCCGCCGCCTGGGCGGGCGGCTCACACCAGCGCAGCGCGCTGAGATGCACACGCTGGTGCTGCAAGAGGCTGCCGCCACGCTGGCGGGAGACAGGCCGCTGGCCATCGGCCTGTCGGGCCGCCTGCACCGCGCGCTGGCGCTGTGGTCGGGCAACGCGATCTTCGTGCGCGTGATGGACGAGCTCTTGCCCACCACCACCATGCTGATGGCCACGTACACCTCGGGCCAGCGCCCGGCCTGCGTGGCGCACCGGCACATCGAGTTGCTTGACGCCTTTGATCGCAGCGGGCCGGCAGCGGCCACCGAGATGAAGCGCCACCTCAATGAGATCGAGCGTTCGCT
>JANMMH010000474.1:0-3049 GCA_031373055.1 Rubrivivax sp.
CATGACATGTACCTGTTGCAGGTCAAAAAGCCTGGCGAGTCGAACACGCCCTGGGACTACTACCACGTGCGCGCGACGATCCCTGCGGCCGAGGCCTTCCAGCCGATGTCGGCGTCGCGCTGCTCGCTGATCAAGAAGGGCTGACGCTCACTCGCAACTCGGCCCCTTTCCCAGCGGAAAAGGGGCCGGTCGTTCAACCCACTGAGTACGCGGCATGGAAATCTTCGGCATCACCACGCAGGCCTTGTTCGGGCAACTGCTGCTCGGGCTCATCAACGGCTCGTTCTACGCCGTGCTGAGCCTCGGGCTGGCCGTCATCTTCGGTCTGCTGAACATCATCAATTTTTCGCACGGCGCCCTGTACATGATCGGCGCCTTCATCGCGCTGCTCGGCTTCAAGCACTTCGGCATGAACTTTTGGGTCGCGCTGCTGGTGGCGCCCGCCGTGGTCGGCATGCTCGGCGTGGTGATCGAGCGCACGATGCTCAAGCACCTCTACAAGCTCGACCATTTGTACGGCCTGCTGCTGACCTTTGGGCTGGCGCTGATCGGCGAGGGAGTCTTTCGCTACTTCTTCGGCGTTTCGGGTGAGTCGTACTCGCCGCCCGAGATCCTGGAAGGCGGCGTCAACCTCGGTTTCATGTTCCTGCCGCTGTACCGGGGCTTCGTCGTGGTGGCGGCGCTGGTGGTCTGCTTCGTCACCTGGTATGTGATCGAACGCACGTCGCTGGGCGCCACCTTGCGCGCAGCGACCGAGAAGCCGCAACTGGTGCAGGCGTTGGGCATCAACGTGCCGGTGCTGGTGACCGCGACCTACGGCGCGGGCGTGGCTCTCGCCGCCTTTGCCGGCGTACTGGCGGCACCCATCGTGCAGGTCAATCCTGTCATGGGGTCGAATTTGATCATCGTCGTCTTCGCCGTCGTCGTCATCGGCGGCATGGGCTCGATCCTGGGCTCGATCGTCACCGGTCTGGGCCTGGGGCTGGTCGAGGGCTTGACCAAGGTGGTCTATCCCGAGGCCTCGGCGGTAGTGATTTTCGTGATCATGATCGTCGTGCTGCTCGTGCGTCCCGCCGGCCTGTTCGGCAAGCAGGCTTGAAGGAATCCCCATGACCACTTTTGCGTTCACCGAACCGAAATCGTCGCGCCAGGCGCTTGGCTACGCGCTGCTGATCGCAGCGGGCGTGATCGCACCGTTCGTGATCTACCCGACGTTCCTGATGAAGGTGCTGTGCTTCGCGCTCTTCGCCTGTGCCTTCAACCTGCTGCTGGGCTTTGCCGGGCTGCTGTCGTTCGGCCATGCCGCGTTCTTCGGAGGTGCCGCCTATGTCTGCGCGACCTTAAGTAAAAACTATGGTGTGACGCCCGAGCTGGCGATCCTGGCCGGCGGCGCCGTGGCGGCCGTGCTGGGCGCGGTGTTCGGCGCGCTGTCGATCCGGCGCTCGGGCATTTACCTGACGATGATCACGCTGGCGCTGGCGCAACTGGTGTACTTCTTGGCCGTGCAACTGCCGTTTACCGGCGGTGAAGACGGGCTGCAGGGCGTGCCGCGTGGCAAGCTCTTCGGGCTGATCGACCTGACCGACAACCTGGCGATGTATTTCTTCGTCTTCGCCGTCTTCGCTGCCGGCTTCTGGCTGATCCATCGCACCATCAACTCACCCTTCGGCCAGGTGCTCAAGGCGATCCGCGAGAACGAACCGCGCGCGATCTCACTGGGCTACGACGTGGCGCGCTACAAGCTGCTGGCCTTCGTGCTATCGGCCTTTCTCGCAGGTGTGGCCGGTGGCATGAAGTCGCTGGTGTTCCAGCTTGCCTCGCTCACCGACGCGCACTGGCACATGTCCGGCGAAGTGGTCTTGATGACCCTGCTCGGCGGGCTGGGCACACTCTTTGGCCCCGCGGTGGGCGCACTGTTGATCGTGACGCTTGAGAACGAACTGGCCGACAAGGTCGGGCCGTGGGTCACCGTGATCATGGGCGCGATCTTCGTGATTTGCGTGCTGGCCTTCCGCCGCGGCCTGGTCGGCGAACTGCTTGCCAAGTGGGGGCAAGTCGGCGGCCACAAGGCACCGCAGTCAGGCCATTGAGCTTCATCACATTGCCAGCACATTGCCAGGAACCCCCCGCTCATGAGCCACTACGCCCCGCCGCTGCGCGACATGCTGTTCGCGATGAAAGAACTCGGCGGCCTCGACGCCGTGCTGGCTCAGCCTGGCCATGAAGAGCTGAGCGCTGACGTGGTCGAAGCGATCCTCGACGAGGCGTCGAAATTCGCCTCCAACGTGCTGGCGCCGATCAACAAGCAGGGCGACGTGCAGGGCTGCCGCTGGGACCAGGGCGTCGTGACCACGGCCGACGGCTTCAAGGAGGCCTACAAGGGCTTTTGCGAGTCGGGCTGGAACGGCATGCCAGCGCGCACCGAGTTCGGTGGCCAGGGCATGCCCACGCTCTTATCGACCGCCGTGCTGGAAATGTGGAAGTCCTCGAACATGGCCTTCTCGCTGTGCCAGATGCTCACACTCGGCGCGGTCGAGGCCATCGCGCACCACGGCAGCCCTGCGTTGAAGGAGCGCTACCTGCCGGCCATGGTCGAAGGCCGCTGGACCGGCACGATGAACATCACCGAGCCGCAGGCCGGCTCGGACCTGGCGGCGATACGCAGCAAGGCTGTGGCCGAGGGCGAGCACTGGCGCATCAGCGGCACCAAGATCTTCATCACCTGGGGCGAGCACGACATGGCGCAGAACATCGTGCACCTGGTGCTGGCGCGCCTGCCCGATGCGCCGCCCGGTGTCAAAGGCATCTCGCTGTTCCTGTGCCCGAAGTTCCTGGTCCACGCCGACGGCTGCTTGGGCGAGCGCAACGACCTGGTCTGCGCGTCGATCGAACACAAAATGGGCATCCACGGCAGCGCCACTGCGGTGATGTCGTTCGGCGAAGGTCCGGGTGCCATCGGCTGGCTCGTCGGCGAGGAGAACAAAGGCCTGGCGTGCATGTTCACGATGATGAACCACGCGCGTTTGAACGTCGGCCTCGAAGGCGTGGC
>JANMMH010000491.1:0-1593 GCA_031373055.1 Rubrivivax sp.
GCCGCGACAGCGCGCGGGCGATGGCGAGGCGCTGCTTCTGCCCGCCCGACAGGTTCGTGCCGCCCTGCGAAACGGACGAGCCATAGCCATCGGCCATCTGGTCGATGAACTCGGCGGCCTGTGCCACCGTCGCCGCGTGGCGCATCTGGTCATCGGTCGCTGCGTCGTGGCCAAAGCGGATGTTGCTCGCCACCGTGCCGGTGAAGAGCACCGCCTTCTGCGGCACGTAGCCGATACGGGCGCGCAGGTCTTCCTGGCGCATCTCGCGGACATCGACACCATCCACCAGCAAGCGGCCGGCGTTGACGTCGTAGAAGCGCGGGATCAATCCGGCCAGCGTGGACTTGCCCGAGCCGGTGCCGCCGATAATGGCGGTCACTTCGCCGGGCAGCGCCGTGAACGACACGTCAGACACGGCGGGTTCTTCGGCGCCGGGATACTGGAACGTCACGTGCTGGAACTCGACGCGGCCAGTGGTCTCGGCCTCGTGGCCGGTCCGGCTAACCACCTTCGCCGAGGCTTCGGCGGTCAAGAAGCCGGACCCTACATTCAAGGGATCGACCACATCCGGCACCACGTCGAGGACGGCGTTGATGCGCTCGGCCGATGCGGCCGCGCGCGGCAGCATCACGAACACCGCCGTGACCATGAACACCGCGAACAGGATCTGGATGGCGTATTGCAGCGACGCCATCATGGCGCCCACGTGCATCGCGCCCGCGTCGATGCGCACGGCGCCGAACCAGAGAATCAGCACGCTGGTCAGGTTCATCATGAAGAACATGGCCGGCATCAGCAGCGCCACCAGCCGGTTGACGCTGATCGCGTTGCTCGTGACCGCCTCGTTGGCGGCGGCGAATCGCTGGCTCTGATTGGCGCAGCGGTCGAACGCGCGAATCACGCGGACGCCGCTCAGGCCTTCGTCCAGCACCAGGTTCAGGCGATCGATCTTCACCTGCATCTGCTGATAGAGCGGCACGGCCTTCCACATGATCATGGAGAACACCACGGCCAGCACCGGAATCACCGCGATCAGCACCCGCGCCAGCCGCGCATCCTGCGACAGCGACAGCGTGACGCCGCCAATCGCCATCATCGGCGCCGAGATCGCCATGCTCAGCAGCATCAGCAACACCTGCTGCACCTGCGTGGTGTCGTTGGTGGTGCGCGTGATCAGCGACGCGGTGCTGAACTCCTCGAACTGGTGGACCGAGAAATGCGCGACGCGATCGAACACGCGACCACGGACAATGCGGCCGAAGCCGGTGGCGACCTTCGACGCAAAGTAGCTGCCGGCCACCGCGCAGATCGTGCCGATGATGGCGACCAGCAGCATGAGGCCGCCGATTTCGTAAATCTTCCGCGTGTCGCCGCGGACGATGCCGAAGTCAACGATGTCGGCCATCAGGCGCGGGAGATACAGGTTGGCGAGCGATTGAGCCAGGGCAAGCGCGGTGACAATCGCCACCGACCCGCGGAGCGGTTTGAGGAGGGCGAACAGCTTGAGCATGGGAAGCCATCAGCATAAGCCAACTGGCCGCCAGCGACGAGAGGGTTAGCGCGGTGTCGCGCCCGCCGGACCAGCCCTCAAGT
>JANMMH010000495.1:0-2836 GCA_031373055.1 Rubrivivax sp.
GGCCGGCATCATCGACAAGCTCGACTACATCAAAGACCTCGGCGCCAACACGCTCTACATGACCCCGATCTTCAAGGCCGTCAGCAACCACAAGTACGACACCGCCGACTACCAAGTCGTCGACCCGGCCTTCGGCAGCAACGCCGACTTCGAGCGCCTGACCCAAGAGGCGGCCAAGCGCGGCATGCGCGTCATCCTCGATACGAGCCTGAACCACAGCGGCAGCGACTCCATCTACTTCGACCGTTATGGCAACTTCAAAAGCGCTGGCGCCTTCGAAGGCAACCGCGTCCGCGCCGACTCGCCCTACGCCAGCTGGTACAGCTTCAACCCCGCTGCCCTCGACCCCGAGCGCCAATACCGCGGCTGGGTCAACATCCCCGGCCTGCCCGAGTTCAACAAGGCCTCGCCGGGCTGGCGGGACTTTGCCTACCGCAGCCCCAGCTCGGTGACGCGCCAGTGGTTGGACCGCGGCGCCGCAGGCTGGCGCATGGACGTGGCACCCTGTGTCAGCGACGACTTTTGGCGCGAATGGCGCGCGGTCGTCAAAGCGCAAAAGTGCGACGCGTTGACGGTCAGCGAAGTCTGGTTCGACGCCAGCAAGTTCTTCCTGGGCGACATGTTCGACGCCACCATGAACTACATCTTCAGGAACGCCGTGCAGGACTACGCCAACGGCGGCAAGGCCACTTTGATGGCCGCACAGCTCGAACACCTGCGCGAGGCCTACCCACCGCAAGCCCACTTCGCGCAAATGAACCTGCTCTCCAGCCACGACCAGGCGCGCGCGCTGCACGTCTTTGGCTGGCATGACGAGAAGGACAGCGCGGCCACCGTGGCGCTGGCCAAACAGCGGCTCTTGCTGGGCGTTTTCATGCAGATGACCTACCCCGGCGCACCCACCATCTACTACGGCGACGAGGTCGGCGTCACAGGTGGCGACGACCCCGACAACCGCCGCACTTACCCTTGGGCCGATCTCGGCGGCAAGCCTGACCTTGAGCTGTTGGCGCGCTTCAAGCAGCTCACCGCCTTACGCCTTCAGCATGCTGTGCTGCGTCGTGGAAGTCTGGAAGCACCGCTCTTTGTCGATGAGCATGTGATGGTGCTGGCGCGCCACCTGGGCACGCAATGGGCGCTGACGCTGGTGAATAACGCTGCAACGACGCGGCGTCTGGAGATCACCTTGCCTGATGGCGCGCCGGAATATTGGGGCGACCCGCTGGGGGCTGAGTTGCTGTCAGCGCAGGGGCGGAAGTTGGTGATCGAGGTGCCGGCGCTGTTCGGGCGCGTGCTGATTTCGCACTAGGCCTTTGGCCCTGCGGCAGTGGACGGCCGCTATGAAGGCGCAAGTCGAACCGCTCTTGACGACCCATCAGAAACATACGCGGCTTCGAACGCCCCGCCCCGAAGCGGCCGTTCGTATATGCACCAAGACCCCCGAAAGTAGCCCCGCAGGCGTGGGCGCACATAGGTGGGCAGTGCTCTGAGAGGTTGAAGCGCAACGCACGGCTTGAGAGCTTGCGGGCTCACCACTTCATGGGCTCGTTGGTCGCGCGCAGCGACTCGTGGCCGCGCTGCGGCAGCTTGTCCAGCCTCTTCACGACCTCGTCGACGCGGTACAGCGACCGCATGCGGGCCACGGGCAGCGAGCCGTGGTCCGCGTGTGAGACAGGAACCAGGCCGGTTACAGCGCTCATCGGGTCAAGCTCCTTCACAAGTGGCGGACCACCGTGCGGGTGCGGTCTGATTGAAGCAGAGACTGCCGCATGCCAGTCATGAATCAAACCCCTGGTAAGTCGGGCGTTTCCGGCAAGACGGCGCGCCCGAGCTGCGCCTTTGCGGCCATCGGCGTGTCCTTCATCGGCCCACCTTTGTGCGGCTGACAGGCGTAGGACATCAACTACAGCTTAAGACGGCAGCGTCCGATGGGCTTGCGTGGGGGGCGGCGCCAGACTTAGGCCCCACAGCCGGAGAGTGCCATGAATTTTGTTTCCCCCATCGCCATGCTCGTCGCCGGGCTCGCCTTCAGCGGCGCAGCAAGTGCGCAAGTCACTTTCTACGAAAATGACGGCTTTCAGGGCCGTTCCTTCACCACCGACCGCACGATCGAGAACTTCGAGCGCTCCGGGTTCAACGACCGCGCATCGTCCGTGCTGGTGGCAGGCGAGCGCAGCGAGCGCTGGGAGGTCTGTGAAGACCGCGGCTTCCGCGGCCGCTGTGTCGTGCTGCGCCCAGGCGCCTACACCTCGCTGGGCGCGATGGGGCTCAACAATCGCATCTCGTCGGTGCGCACCGTCGACCGCAACGCCCGCGTCGAAGACGACCGCTACCCGCCCGTGGCCCGCACCGGCCCGGCCAGCCAGATCGTCTTCTATGAGCGCGAAGGCATGCGCGGCCGCAGCTTCACGGCCGATGAAGCCTTGCCCGATTTCCGCAGCACCGGCTTCAACGACCGCGCCTCGTCGGCAGTGGTCAGCGGTGAGCGCTGGGAAGTCTGCACCGACCAGCGCTTCGGTGGCAGCTGCGTCGTGCTGCGGCGCGGCGAGTACCCGTCGCTGGCCTCGATGGGGCTGGACAAGCAGATCTCCTCGGCCCGTGGGGTAGGCCGTCTATCGCGCGCCGAAGACGACCGCCAAGGCCCGCAAATGGCATTGCCGCGGCCGCCGCCCGCGCCGCCGGCCACCGTGGGCCAGATCGACTTCTACGAAAACGAGAACTACGGCGGCCGCGTCTTCACGGCGCGCACCCCGGTCGACGACTTCCGCAACAACGGCTTCAACGACCGGGCCTCGTCAGCGGTGGTCACCGGCCAGCCCTGGCAAGTTTGCGACGA
>JANMMH010000362.1:0-3168 GCA_031373055.1 Rubrivivax sp.
CCAAAGCCGTGCCACTTGTCGGTGCACTTGAGCATCCAGTCGGCGGCTTTACCGATGCCCTCACCCACCAGCTTGTCCGGGCCCCAGACCTTGAACCACCAGTCGCGGCCGTACTCTTTGTCGACCTTGCGCATGGCACGGCGGAAGTCCAGCGCTTCGAGCAAGCTCTCTTCCACCAGCGCGGTGCCACCGGGTGGCTCCATCATCGCTGCGGCCACGTCGCAGCTGGCGATGATGGCGTACTGCGGGCTGGTGCTGGTGTGCATCAGGTAGGCCTCGTTGAAGAGATGGCGGTCCAGACCGCGCTTCTTCGCGTCTTGCACCAGCACCTGCGAGGCCTGGCTTAAGCCCGCCAGCAGCTTGTGCGTGCTTTGCGTGGCGAACACCAGCAAGTCGTTGGGCCGCCCGCGCTTCTTGCCCATGGCATGGAAGCTGCCGTAGAAGCTGTGAAAGGCGGCGTGCGGCAGCCAGGCTTCGTCGAAATGCAGGGTGTCCACATAGCCGTCCACCGCGTGTTTGATGGTTTCGGTGTTGTAGAGCACGCCGTCGTAGGTGCTCTGCGTCAGCGTGAGGATGCGCGGCTTGACCTTCTTCGGATCGACCCCAGCGAGCAGCGGGTTGGCGGCGATCTTGCGCTGGATCGCTTCGCGTGAAAACTCCGCCTGCGGGATCGGCCCGATGATGCCGAAGTGGTTGCGCGTCGGCGGCAGGAACACCGGCACGGCGCCGGTCATGATGATCGAGTGCAGGATCGAGACGTGGCAGTTGCGGTCCACCACCACCACGTCGCCGGGTGCGACCGTGTGGTGCCAGACCATCTTGTTGCTGGTGCTGGTGCCATTGGTGACGAAGAAGCAGTGGTCGGCATTGAAGATGCGTGCGGCATTTTTTTCGCTGGCGGCCACCGGGCCGCTGTGATCGAGCAGCTGGCCGAGTTCGTCGACCGCGTTGCAGACGTCGGCGCGCAGCATGTTCTCGCCGAAGAACTGATGGAACATGCGGCCCACCGGGCTTTTCAGGAAGGCCACGCCGCCCGAATGCCCAGGGCAATGCCACGAATAACTGCCGTCTTGCGCGTAGTCGACTAACGCACGAAAGAAGGGTGGCGCCAGGCCGTCAAGATAGGTCTTGCACTCGCGGATGATGTGGCGCGCCACAAACTCGGGCGTGTCCTCGAACATGTGAATGAAGCCGTGCAGCTCACGCAAGATGTCGTTGGGGATGTGCTGGCTGGTGCGCGTTTCGCCGTACAGGTAAATCGGGATGTCGGCGTTTTTGCGGCGTATCTCTTCGATGAACTTGCGCAGGTTCAGCACCGCCGGGTCGAGCTCAGGGCCGGGCGTGAACTCTTCGTCGTCGATCGACAAGATGAAGGCACTGGCGCGGCTTTGTTGCTGCGCGAACTGCGAGAGGTCGCCGTAGCTGGTGTTGCCCAGCACCTCGAAGCCTTCTTTCTCGATGGCTTGCGCCAGCGCGCGGATGCCCAGGCCCGAGGTGTTTTCGGAGCGGTAGTCTTCGTCGATGATGACGACGGGGAAAGTGAAACGCATCATGGCTCCGGTGTCCTGTGCAAGGGCAGACCTCTGGGGGGTCCGCAAAGAGCGCGAAGTGTAGGGGCGTGATGCCCGCATTGAGCTGTCGGTACACTGCCTTTGGCCATTGCCGGCCGCAGCTGTGATGTGGAGACAACAATGGGCTGGAGCAACGCGACTTTCTGGTGGCTGGCTGCGGGCGCCTTGGTAGCGCTGGAGCTGACCACGGGCACCTTCTACCTGCTGATGCTGGCGCTGGGCGCGGGCGCCGGCGCGCTGGCCGCACATGCGGGCCTTTCGCTCACGCTGCAAACCGTGGTGGCCGCCGTCGTCGGCGTGGGAGCCACGGTCGCCTGGCATCTCAAGCGCGCGGGCACACCTCAAGCCAAACCTGCCGAGTCCAACGCCGACGTCAACATGGACATCGGTGGCAGCGTGCAAGTGCCGAGCTGGAATGCCGACGGCTCGGCACGCGCCAGCTACCGCGGCGCCGAGTGGGCAGTGCGCTTCGCGGCCGAGGGCACGCCCTCCCCGGGCATTTTTGTCATCGTTGCCGTGCATGGCAACGAACTGCGTGTCGCGCCTGCCGGCGCTGCGCGCTGAACCTCATCCCACAAGCTACGCAAGCCCCGAAAGCAGCCCATGGAAATCGCCCTGATCCTCGTCGTCATCGCCGTCATCTTCATCATGCGCACGCTGAAGATCGTGCCGCAGCAAAACGCCTGGGTGGTGGAGCGGCTGGGCAAGTACGACCGCACGCTCACGCCCGGCCTGAGCTTCGTCATCCCCTTCATCGACCGCGTGGCCTACAAACACTCGCTCAAGGAAGTGCCGCTGGACGTACCCAGCCAGGTCTGCATCACCAAAGACAACACGCAGCTCCAAGTCGACGGCATCTTGTACTTCCAGGTGACAGACCCGATGCGCGCGAGCTACGGCTCGTCGAACTACATCGTGGCCATCACGCAGCTGGCACAGACCACGCTGCGCAGCGTGGTCGGCAAGATGGAGCTCGACAAGACCTTTGAAGAGCGCAACGCCATCAACTCGTCGGTGGTGAATTCACTCGACGAAGCCGCGCTGAACTGGGGCGTGAAGGTGCTGCGCTACGAGATCAAAGACCTGACGCCGCCGGCAGAAATCTTGCGCAGCATGCAAGCGCAGATCACCGCCGAGCGCGAGAAGCGTGCGCTCATCGCTGCGTCCGAAGGCCGCCGTCAAGAGCAGATCAACATCGCCACGGGCGAGCGTGAAGCGTCGATTGCGCGCTCCGAAGGCGAGAAGCAGGCCGACATCAACAAGGCGCAGGGTGAGGCCGCCGCCATCATTGCTGTGGCCGATGCCACCGCCGACGCCATCCGAAAGATCGCCCACGCCATTCGCGAGCCCGGTGGTGTACAGGCGGTGCAGCTGAAGGTGGCCGAGAAAGCGGTCGACGCCTACGCCCACCTGGCCAAAACCAACAACACCATGATCGTGCCCGGCCACATGGGTGAGGTGGCAGGCTTGATCGGCACGGCAATGACCCTGCTGAACAAAGGCGGCATACCTGGGGCCGCCGTCAAGTGAGCGCCGCAGCACTCAACGTTTTGGGTACGCCGCTGCAAGCCTGCTCGTTCGACCCGCTCACCGGCTG
>JANMMH010000511.1:0-2016 GCA_031373055.1 Rubrivivax sp.
CGCGCCCACCAGCCCCGTCATCACCGCCATCGGGTGCGCGTCGCGGCGAAAACCGCGTAAGAAAAACTGCATCTGATCGTTGACCATGGTGTGCTTGGACACCAGGTTGACGAAGTCGCTCTTCTGCGTCGGGTTGGGCAATTCGCCCTTGAGCAGCAGGTAGCAGGTCTCCAAGAAGTCGCACTGCGTGGCCAGCTGTTCGATGGGGTAGCCGCGGTACAGCAGCTCGCCTTTGTCACCGTCGATGTAGGTGATGCTTGAATTGCACGCGGCCGTGGATAGGAAGCCCGGGTCGTAGGTGAACTTGCCAGTTTGCGCGTAGAGCTTGCGGATGTCGATCACGTCCGGGCCAACCGAGCCTTTGTACAAAGGCAGGTCCATGCTCGGGCTGCCGTCTGAAAACGACAGGGTGGCTTTGACGTCGGAGGGGGTCATGGTGATCGTTCCTTCCACTTATGAAACGCGTATTGAAGTCTTCGCGCGAAGTTGCGCAAGCACGTCGCAAACCTCGGCGCTGGCCAGTTCGCCTTCAGGCTCGCGCCTCGCCAGCAACAAGTCCAGCAAATCGTTATCGGCCAGGTCCATCAAGACCTGTAGGCCTTGCGCTTGGCGCACCGTCAGGCTGGCCTCATGGCGAGCGAAGAAGCTCTGGATGAAGAGGTCGTTCTCGAGAAGGCCGCGGCGGCAGCGCCAGCGCAGTTTGCTCTTGGAACGGTCGTCAAGCAGGGCTTGCATGTGATGTCAAGTTGGACGTTAGCGGCGTCAAACCGCCCGGCGCACCATCATCTCTTTGATCTTGCCGATGGCCTTGGTCGGGTTCAATCCCTTGGGACAAACATCCACGCAATTCATGATGGTGTGGCAGCGGAAGAGGCGGTACGGGTCTTCCAGGTTGTCCAGGCGTTCGCCGGTGGCCTGGTCGCGGCTGTCGACGATGAAGCGGTAAGCCTGCAAGAGCCCGGCCGGCCCCACAAACTTGTCGGGGTTCCACCAAAAGCTCGGGCAGGCGGTGGTGCAGCTGGCGCACAAGATGCATTCATACAGGCCGTTCAACTCGTCGCGCTCTTCCGGCGATTGCAGCCGCTCTTTCTCGGGCGGCCGCGTGTCGTTGACGAGGTAGGGCTTGATCGAGTGGTACTGCTTGAAGAACTGCGTCATGTCGACGATGAGGTCACGCACCACGGGCAGCCCGGGCAAGGGCTTCAAGACGATCTTGCCCGGCAGCGTGCGCATGTTGGTCAAGCAGGCCAGGCCGTTCTTGCCGTTGATGTTCATGGCGTCGGAGCCGCACACGCCCTCGCGGCAGCTGCGCCGAAAGCTCAGGCTCGGGTCCACCGACTTGAGCTTCATCAGCACGTCAAGCAGCATGCGCTCGCTGCCGTCGAGCTCAACCTCCAGCGTCTGCATGCGTGGCTTGTCGTCGCTGTCGGGGTCGTAGCGGTAGATCTGAAAGGTGCGAAGCGCCATGTTGGGTTTTCTCTTGATGCGTCGATCAGAAGGTACGAACTTTCGGCGGAATCGATTCCACCGTCAGCGGTTTCAACTGCACCGGTTTGTAGTCCAGACGGTTGCCCTGCGAGTACCACAGCGTGTGCTTCATCCACTCGGCATCGTTGCGGCCCAGCGGGAACTGTGGGTCGTCGGCGCCGCGCTCGTATTCCTTGACCGTATGCGCGCCACGGCACTCATGGCGCGCTGCGGCCGAGATCATCGTGGCCTCGGCCGACTCGATGAGGTTTTCGACCTCCAGCGCTTCAATGCGCGCCGTGTTGAAGACCTTGCTCTTGTCCTTCAAGGTGATGTTCTTCACGCGCTCGCGCAGCGCCGCAATCTTCACGACACCTTCGTCCATCAAGGCCTGGGTGCGGAAGACGCTGGCGTGCTGCTGCATGGTGTTGCGGATGTCGTCGGCCACGTCTTGCGCGTACTCGCCCGAGCTGCTGGCGTCCAGCCGCGCCAGGCGGGCGAGCGAGGCGTCGGCGGCGTCTTTGGGCAGTGGCTTGTGCGCCGTCGCGC
>JANMMH010000567.1:0-2153 GCA_031373055.1 Rubrivivax sp.
GGTCATGTCCCCGCACGTGGTGTAAGTCAACAGCCCAGAAGAGCTGAGATACGCGCTACTCAGCGTGCCACTGCGGACAGCCGAGTCGGAACAGTATCGCTGAGAGACTGCAGGCCCTCAAGCTGCATGTAGCGCCGGTTCAAGGACCACTCGTCGTTTTGCTCCAGCATCATCGCGCCCACAAGCCTTGTGATCGACGCGTCGTTGGGGAAGATGCCTACGACGCGGGTTCGTCGCTTGATCTCCGCATTGAGCCGCTCCAGTGGGTTGGTGCTATAGATCTGCGGCCAATGCGCTCTGGGGAATGTCATGAACGCCAGCACGTCGTTCTCGGCCTCATCCATCAGCGCGCCCAGCTTGGGGAACTTGGCTCTGAGTTGATCAGCCACCGATCTCCACTGCGCGCGTGCCGCCTCGGCCGACTCCTGAACGAACACGGTGCCGATGGCCGCGCTGACCATGCGCCGCTGCGTCTTGCCCGCGTGCGCCAGCGCGTTGCGCATGAAGTGCACGCGGCAGCGCTGCCAGGTGGCCTTGAGCACCTTGCTGGCCGCAGCCTTGATGCCCTCATGGCTGTCGCTGATGACGAGCTTGACGCCGCGCAGCCCGCGCCGGTTCAGGCTGCGCAGGAACTCCGTCCAGAAGGGTTCAGCCTCCGAGGCGCCCACCTTCAGGCCCAGCACCTCGCGCTGGCCCTCGGTGTTGACGCCTACAGCCACTATCACCGCCACGCTCACGATGCGTCCAGCCTCGCGCGTCTTGACGTAGGTCGCATCGATCCACAGGTAGGGCCAGTCGCCCTCGATCTGGCGGTTGAGGAACTCGCCCACGCGCACGTCGAGTTCGCCACACAGGCGCGACACCTGGCTCTTGGACACGCCGCTCATACCCAGCGCCTTCACCAGTTCATCCACCGAGCGCGTGGACACGCCCTGGATGTAGGCCTCCTGGATGACCGCCGTCAAGGCCTTCTCGGCTGTGCGCCGAGGCTCCAGGAACTCGGGGAAGTAGCTGCCCTGGCGCAGCTTGGGGATCTTGAGCTCGACGCTGCCGGCGCGTGTGTCCCAGGCGCGATCGCGGTAACCGTTGCGGCTGTTAAGCCGCTCGGGTGTTTTCTCGTCATAGCCGGCGCCGCAGCGCCCATCGACGTCAAGCTCCATCAGACGCTGGGCCATGAACTGCACCATCTGGCGCAGCACATCGACGTCGGCTCCCTTCTCGGCAAGTTCGGCAAGTGCGATAGTGGCGTTGGTCATCGTCGTTTCCTTTCAAGGATCAAGGTTGTGTTTCGCACCTCAACCCTATCCGGAAACACGATGGCCACCCCGGTGTCGGGACGGCCGCCGCCGCGCGGCAAGTCGCTACGGGTTTCGCCCTACGGGCTACACCCTTCGCGCCTTGCCGCGCACCTGTGGAGCTACACCACTTCCTGGGACATTAGCGCTTGGGGTCGCGGTGTTGCTCGTACACAGTGGCGGGTTGCTGGAACGTCGGCACGAATTCCATGGTCATCTCCAAAGATGGGTGGGCGGTTCGGCGAGGTGCTGCACCTGGGTAGAGATGCGCGAGATGGGGCGCGATGGACAGGGCGCGATATCAATGTGCGGCAGGCGTGGCAAGCCCCGCCAAAGCGGCGCGTGCCGCTTTGGGCTGCGGGTGCAGACTCAGTTCAGGGGGTCGCGCACGTCGAGAAAATCGAACTTGCGAAAGTCTCGGTCATGCGTGTAGAGCGTGGTCACGCCATGTTCGCGCAGCAGGGCCGCGAGATGCACGTCGGGCACGAAGTTGGCGCGGGCGGGTACGTTGCTGCTGCCGCGTGGGTCAGCGGCTTGGCAAAGATCTTCGGGTGCGTAGTCATTCGCAGGTAGCTCATCACCGTGAGCCAGCCCAGGCACATGAGCTCGGGGCCGGCCACGCAGCGCCGCAGGAACGCGCTGGCCTTGGGGTGATGCGCGTCAGCGTTGTTGGACGCGTACAGCAGCAGATTGACGTCGACGGCGTAGCTCAACGCAAGGGCTCGTCCATGGCACGGAGCAGGGCCTCACGGTCGCTCAGGTCGATGCGCGCGCCCATGGGCTGGGTGATCCACTTCAGCGCGGGGAGCTTGCGGGCCGCAGCGTGCGGCGCCGCCAGCGACTGCGCCAAATGGTCCG
>JANMMH010000596.1:0-2138 GCA_031373055.1 Rubrivivax sp.
AAAAAGAGACGGTAGACCGGGTTGGCCGTCTCGTCGATGAAGGGGTAGGCCAACGTCGTCAGGAACTCGGCGAAGTCGCGCTCTTCACCCTTGGGCACCTGGATGCCGACGAGGATGCGGCCATAGTCGGCGCCCTGGTTGCGGTAGTGAAAGAGGCTGATGTTCCAGCCCGGATGCATGGCCGCCAAGAAGCGCATCAAAGCCCCCGGGCGCTCGGGGAATTCAAAGCGAAAGAGCCGCTCGTCGCGCGCCAGTTCCGAGCGCCCACCGACCATGTGGCGCACATGCTCTTTGGCCAGTTCATCGTCGCTCAGGTTCACGGTGGCAAAGCCTTGGCGCACGAAGTGGCGCTCAATGCGCTGGGCTTCGTCGCGGCGGCTGATGGTCAGGCCGACGAAGACATGCGCCTCGTGGGCATCGGAGATGCGGTAGTTGAATTCCGTCACCGAACGCGGCCCGATGAGTTCGCAAAAGCGCTTGAACGAGCCGCGTGCTTCGGGGATGGTGACGGCGAACAAAGCCTCGCGTTGTTCGCCAAATTCGGCGCGCTCGGCCACGAAGCGCAGGCGGTCGAAATTCATGTTGGCGCCGCAGGTGATGGTCACCAGCGTCTGGCCCTTGAGCTTGTGCGTCTGCACGTACTGCTTGATGGCCGCCACGCCCAGCGCGCCTGCGGGCTCGAGTACGCTGCGTGTGTCCTGGAATACATCCTTGATGGCGGCACAAACCTCGTCGGTGTTGACCTCGATGAATTCGTCGACCAGCGCACGCGTGAGGCGAAAGGTCTCTTTGCCCACGAGCTTGACGGCGGTGCCGTCGGAGAACAGGCCGACATCGTGCAGCGTGACACGCCGCCCGGCCTTGACCGACTGCACCATGGCGTTGGAGTCGGTGGTTTGCACGCCAATCACGCGTATCTCTGGGCGTACGGCCTTGATGTACGCCGCCACGCCCGAGATCAGCCCACCACCGCCAATGGCCACGAAGACGGCGTCGATCGGGCCCTGGTGCTGGCGCAGGATTTCCATGCCGACGGTGCCCTGGCCGGCAATGACATCGGGGTCATCGAACGGGTGCACGAAGGCCAGGCCGTGGGTGGCTTGCAGGTCCAGCGCGTGGGCATAGGCGTCGGAGTAGCTGTCGCCGTGCAGCACCACCTCGCCACCCAGCGCGTGCACGGCGTCGACCTTCACGCGCGGTGTCGTGGCGGGCATCACGATCATGGCCTTGCAGCCGAGCTTGCGCGCGGCCAAGGCGACACCTTGCGCATGGTTGCCTGCCGAGGCGCAGATGACTCCTTGCGCCAGCTGCTCGGGTGGCAAATGCACCATCTTGTTGTAGGCCCCGCGCAGCTTGAAGCTGAAGACACTTTGCTGGTCTTCGCGCTTGAGCAGCACGTGGTTGCCCAGGCGCCGTGAAAGTGAACGCGCGGGTGTCAAGGCGGTCTCGGCGGCCACGTCGTAGACGCGCGCGGTGAGGATGCGCTGCAGGTAACTCGCCGCAAGTCGCTGGGCGCTGGCGCGCGGGTGACGGGGTTCAGTGGCCATCAGATCGCCCAAGAACGGGGGCAGAAAAGGGGTCGCGGATCATAGGCGAGGGCCGACGACAATCGCGCCGGCATGTCGACGCCTGCGCAACTCGAAGGATGAGCATGGAATGCACGATCAACTGGATGCCCGCCACGGGCATGGGCTTCGTTGCCGAGACCGGCAGCGGGCACTTTCTGACGATGGACGGTGCCCCGGATGGTGGCGGCCGTGACCTCGCACCGCGGCCGATGGAAACCGTGCTCGCCGGCACGGGTGGGTGCAGCGCCTACGACGTGGTGTTGATCCTCAAGAAAGGTCGCCACGACGTGCGTGGCTGTGAGGTGAAGCTCAGCGCCGAGCGTGCGCCGACGGACCCCAAGGTCTTCACGCGCATCCACATGCAGTTCAAGGTCAGCGGTCGCGGCCTGCCCGAGGCCGCAGTGGCGCGCGCCATCGCCCTGTCACATGAGCGTTATTGCTCGGCCAGCATCATGCTGGCGAAGACGGCCGAGATCACCACGGCGTTCGAGCTGATCGAGGTTTGAGCCACCGCTGCCGCACCGATGCGCTCGTGTGTTGGGCAAGCGGCGCGCGCAGAGTCGGCGTGGG
>JANMMH010000625.1:0-2877 GCA_031373055.1 Rubrivivax sp.
GCTCGTGCTCGGGCAGATGAAAGCCACCGTGCGGCGCAACTACTCGAGCCCGGCGATCCACGCCGCCGGCATCGTCAGCCGCGTGCTCACCGACAGCGCGCTGCGCCCACTGTGGGAAGCCGATGTGAGCGCCATGCGCGAGCGCATCCAGGCCATGCGGCGCAGCTTGCACGCGGTGCTTGCCGCGCGCGTGCCTGGGCGCGACTTCGGCTACTTTCTTTCGCAGCGCGGCATGTTCAGCTACACCGGCTTGACAGCGGCGCAGGTGGACAGGCTGCGTGAAGAGTTCGGTGTCTACCTGGTGCGCTCGGGGCGCATGTGCATCGCCGGGTTGAACACCGGCAACGTCGAGCGCACGGCGGCCGCGATGGCGGCGGTGCTGTAGCGCGCGACCGGGCGTTCAGGCCGCCACACGCAGCGCCTGCGCGGCGGGCGAGCCGAGGGCTGCGAACAGGTCTTTGGGGTCGGCCGGCGTCGGCACCAGGTCGATCTCACGGCCGAGCTTCAGCGCCAGGGCTGTCGCGTGCAACCAGCGCAGCGCCGAGAAGTCTTCGAGCGCAAACCCCACCGAGTCGAACAGCGTCACTTGGGCGTCGCTTCGGCGACCGCTCTGGAGGCCGGCAAGCACTTGCCACAGCTCGGTGACGGGGAAGTCGGCCGGCATCTGCTGCAGCTCGCCTTCAATGCGCGTCTGCGGCTCGTACTCGACGAACACCCGGCTCATGCGCACGACGTCGGCGTGCAGCTCGGTCTTGCCCGGGCAGTCGCCGCCCACAGCGTTGAGATGCATGCCGGGCTCGATCATCTCGGGCGTGAGGATGGTGGCCAAGGTCTTGTCCGCCGTGATGGTGGTCACGATGTCGGCTCCGCGCACGGCCTCGGCGGTGCTGGTGCAGACGCTGACACGCAAGCCCGGCGTGCCACGCAGGTGGCGCACCAGCTTGGCAGTGGCGGCGGTGTCGATGTCAAAAACCCGCAGCTCGCTGATGCCCATGAGGTGGTGAAAGGCCAGCGCTTGGAATTCGCTTTGCGCGCCGTTGCCGATGAGTGCCATGCAACGCGAGCCCGGCCTCGCCAGCGCACGTGCGGCCACCACTGATGTGGCGGCAGTCCGCATCGCCGTCGTGAGTGTGAGCTCACTCAGCAGTGTTGGGTGGCCAGTCGCCACGTCGGCCAGCACACCGAACGCCATCACCGTGGGCAGGTGCAGCTGGTGGTTCTTTGGGTGGCCGTTGACGTACTTGAAGCTGTAGTGCTGCGTGTCGGCGGTGGGCATCAGCTCGATCACGCCGTCATCCGAATGGCTGGCCACACGTGCGCATTTGTCGAACTCGGCCCAGCGTATGAAGTCGGCTTCGATCGCGCTAGCCAGGGCGCTCAGGCAGGCTGGCAGGCCCAAACGGGCGACGATGTGGACAAGATCGTGCGTGGTCAGCAGGGTGGTGGTGTGGGTGGCATGAGAGGTGGCTTGGGCGCTGGGCATAGGTCGAACCGTCTTGGCTGCTTGGGTGTGCCGACGATTGTTCAGGGCGGCCGTGGCAAGCAGAAGCGGCAAAGATGCCGAAGATTCGACAGTTTTCTGCCATTTCGTCATTCATGAATGGCAAAATGCTTCATGGACACCTTAGATCAGCAGCTTCTTGCCCTTCTCCGGCTCGACGCGCGCAGCTCGGTGGCGACGCTCGCGGCCAAGCTCAAGGTCTCGCGCGGCACCGTCACCAACCGTGTGGCCAGGCTTGAAGCCGACGGCGTGATCGTCGGCTACACCGTGCGCCTGCGTCCGGACGCGCAGCCTGACGACATCCGCGCCTGGACCAGCATTGCCGTCGAAGGCAACCAAACGCGCGCCGTCATCGCCACCTTGCTCGGCGAGCCCGGGGTGGCCGCGCTGCACGACACCAACGGCCGCTGGGACTTGCTGGCCGAGCTGCGCGCGCCCAACCTGGGCGAGCTGGCCAACGTGCTTGAGCGCATGCGCTTGATCAAGGGCATCGGTGCGACCGAAACCAGCATCCACCTGCAAACCTATTGTTTGTCCTAGGCGCCTGTTTTGGGTAAGTCTGCGGCAGTACTTCTCGATCGGTCGGTGCCTTGCAAGTTCTCCCCTGTTTGACAGTTCCTGACACTTCACGAAGGTGGTTCAATCCCACCCTTGCATCACAGATCGGAGTAAGGGATGCGTGAGCCTGAAGGCTTTTCGCGCTTGTCGACATTGGGCCCCGCGCCGCTGACCCTGACTTGCGACGACGATTACTGCCTGGACGCGACGTGCTATGAAGCGGCAGGCACGCCGCGTGCCATCGTTGTGGTGGCGGGGGCCTTGGGCGTGCAGCGCCGCTACTACGCGCGCTTTGCCGAATTCATGGCCGCGCAAGGCATTGCCGCGCTGACTTTTGACTACCGGGGCATGGGCGAGTCGGTGCCGGCGGAAGGCCAGGCCGAGCTCATCGACATGGCGGCCTGGGGCACGATGGACATCGACGCCGCCGTCCGCAGCGCGGCAGCACTCTACCCGGGCACACCGATCTTCCTCATCGGCCACAGCTGCGGCGGGCAACTCGTGGGGCTGGCGCCGTCATGCAAGCAACTCGCCGGGGTGATCTTGGTGTCGGCCACGATGCCGCACGCTTCGCGCTATCCGCGCCCGGACCGCTATGCCTTGTCGCTGATGTGGCGCTTGTTGTTGCCGCTGGCCACCTTGGGCAAAGGCCATGTGCTGACCAGCGTCCCGGGCATGTCGGGTGCCAACGCGCCGCGCGCGGTATGGCGCCAGTGGGCACAGTGGTGCCGTTCACGCGAGTACCTGTTCGACAAACGCTTCGGCCTGAACACGGTGCATGCCAGCGCCATGACGGCACCGGTGCTGTCGATCGCGAT
>JANMMH010000626.1:0-4834 GCA_031373055.1 Rubrivivax sp.
ATTGGCGGCGAGTTCGATGAAGAACGTTATTGCGGAAGCAGCGCAAGTGGGTGGTGCGATGCCCACCACGGCCAGCATCACCGTCGACCCACAGGCATCAAAGTACGTTGCCAGCACGAGTTACGTGACGGGCGTGATCACGGCAACGTCGCAAGCCTTGGGGGCCACTGACGCCACGGGCACGATCACCTTGACCGGCACCTACGCAACCAACGGCCAGGTGACCTGGGTCTGTGGAGGCACCATCCCGGCCAAATACCGCCCAGCCAGCTGCCAAGGCTAAGCAACGCCGACCCCATCCACACGCCAAGAATGGCCCCGGCAACGGGGCCATTTTTTTTCGTTTCGCTCCTTCACCATGTCCATCCTGCGCGCGAGTTTGACCACCCCGACTTCGCTGCAACCCGGCATGGCCTTGGGCTGCCTGGTCGTTCTGCTGGCCTGGCTGCTACCCAACCGCAGCCCGCCGTGGACGGTCTTCTATAACGAACTCTGGATGGCGCTGGCCTTGCTGCCACTGGCCGTCTGGCTAGGGCTCAGGTCGCGCGCGCCGCTGCGCGTACCCATGGCCGCCGTGGTGGTTGCGGTGTTTGCGGCGGTGCCGCTGCTGCAATGGTCAGCCGGTCTGGTTCACTATCTCGGCGACGCCAGTCTGGCTGCGATGTACCTGCTGGGCCTGGCACTGTGCATCGCTGTCGGCGCGCGCTGGCGCGACGTCGCGGCCAGCGCAGCCGCGCCCTGGGTCTTCATCACCCTGATGTGGGCCGCCCTGCTGTCCACCCACCTGGCGCTGTTGCAGTGGCTGCGCATCGACGCGCTTGGCGTGCTGCTTGCCGACCTGCCCATCGGCTGGCGGCCCACCGGCAACATCTCGCAGGCCAACCACATGGCCAGCCTCGTCTTCCTCGGCCTCGTCGCGGTCTGGGCCTTGCACTTGCGCGGGCTGGTGCGCGCCAGCGTGGCCTGGCTGGCGGCGGCTTACCTGCTGTTCGGCATGGCGATGACGCAATCGCGTACCGGCTGGGTCGAGATCGCACTGCTCGCCGCCGCCGCATTGATCTGGCCACAGCGCCTGCACAGCCGCCGCATCGCCTGGGGTTTGCTTTCCCTGCTGGCGACCTTCGTCGCGCTCGTGCTGCTGTGGCCCACGCTCAACCAGGCGTTGCTGCTGGACGGTGGCCTGAGCCTGGGTGGCCAGGCCCAGGGTGGAAGGCGCCCCGCCCTGTGGCTCGCCATGTTCGACGCGGTGATGGCATCACCCTGGGCCGGCTATGGCTGGACGCAGGTGGTGCTGGCGCAGCAGCAGCTAGCCGTCACCCCCGGCGGCGCGGCGCCGCTGCAACTGACCTTCACCTACGCCCACAACCTCTGGCTGGACCTGCTGCTCTGGAACGGCGTGCCGCTCGGGCTGCTGGCCTGCGCTTTGATCACCGGCTGGTTCGTGATACACGCGCGCCGCGTGCAAAGCAGTGACGACAGCCTGCTCTTCATCGCCCTGATCGGCCTCTTGCTGCACGCGCAGTTCGAGTTCCCGCACGCCTACGCCTACTTCCTGCTGCCGGCGGGCGTGATGGCCGGCCTCTTGCCGCGCGGCCGTGTCGACGTCGGCTTGGCACGCGGCGTGGCGCCGGCGCTGCTGCTCTCGGCGGCAGCCGCCATCGTGGCCTTGGCGCGTGAATACATCGCGGCCGAAGAGGCATGGCAGCGCGTGCGCATGCAGGCCGCGCACATTCAGCTGGCACCAGAAAAAGAGCCTGTGCGGCTGCGCGGGCTCGACCAACTACAAGCCCTCATCGATCAAGCCACGGCCGACCCCAAGGCCGACAGGACACCCGCCGAGTTGACCGCCATGCGCACGGCGGTGGCGCGCTTCCCCGGCAGCGGGGGCTGGTACCGCCTGGCGCTGATGGAAGCGCGCCACGGCCGCACCGCGCAAGCCACGCGCGCGCTCACGCTGCTGTGCGCCATGCATCCGCCACCGATCTGCGCCAAGGCGCTTGATGCGTGGCGCGCGCAAGCGCTGACCGACACGCGCATGGCGACGGTGCCGCTGCCCGGGCCGGCACCCGGCACGCGCCCGCCCTAAGCGGCCTGCGCCGGTCGGGTGCGGCGCAGGGCTCACAGACAATGGCGCCCCGCTCCACCGACCTTGCCGCCCGCCATGACCCGCCCCCAGGCCACGCTGCTGCTGACCGCCCTGCTGGCCACCACCGCCCCCACGCTGCTGGCCCACAACGTCGCGCCCTCATCGACCTTTCTCAATCAGGCGCTGAGCATCGGCTTGTGGGGCTGGTTCTTGATGGCCTGCGCGTGGTGGCAGCCACGCGGTTTGCTCGTCTGGCGCGACACCGCCGCGCTCTCAGCCACTTTCGCTGTGCCGGTGCTGGCCGCCTGCGGCTCGTGGTGGTGGGGCAGCCTGCCCGCGAGCCTGGCGCTGTCGGCCATCGGCAGCTTGCTCGTGGCCTGGCTGGTCGCGCTGGCCGGCGCCGCCAGCGCACGCGCGCCGCTGGGCCTGACGGTCTTCACCGCGTTTTGCTGGGGCTTGCTAACGGCCGGCGTACTGGGCGTGGTGATCGGCGCCGTGCAGGTCTTCGCGCCGGCCTGGGCCGACGGCGACTGGATCGCGCACTCGGGCATACCTGGCCGCGCCGTGGGCAACCTGCGCCAGCCCAACCACCTGAGCAGCCTGCTCTTGTGGGCGGCCGTGGCCCTGGTCGCGCTGCACGCCTTGCGCTGTGTGGCCACGCGGCTAACGTTTGTCGTGATGGCGCTCCTGATTTTCGCCCTGGTGCTCACCGCCTCACGCACGGGCCTGGTGAGCGTGCTGCTGCTGGCGCTGTGGGGCGTGGCCGACCGCTACTTGCAGCGCCGCATGCGCGCGCTGCTCATCAGCACGCCGCTGCTCTACCTGCTGGCGTGGCTGGCCATGCTTGGCTGGGGGCAGTTCGGTGGCCACGCGTTTGGTGGCGCCGCGCGGCTGGCCGAAACCGACATCTCGGGTTCACGCTTCGCCATCTGGGCCAATGCCTGGGCGCTGATCAAGGCCCAGCCTTGGCTCGGTGTGGGCTTCGGTGAATTCAACTTCGCCTGGTCGCTGACGCCCTTTCCGCAGCGGCCCGTGGCCTTTTTCGACCATGCGCACAACCTGCCGCTGCATCTGGCCGTGGAGCTTGGGCTGCCGCTGGCCGTGCTGTTGATGGCCTTGATGATGTGGGCGCTGTGGCAGGCGCTTCGTGCGGCGCTCACGGCCCGTGGCGACACCGGCACCACGCAGCGCTGCGCCTTCATGATGGTCTTGATGATCGGCCTACACAGCCTCTTGGAATACCCGCTTTGGTACGCCTACTTTTTGCTGCCCGCACTGTGGGTTTGGGGTTTCGCGTTGGGGCAAGCGTCGACAGCGCGGCTGTCTGCAAACCACGGCGCAGTCGGCGCAGCAGGCTTCACCGCCGCCGGCGCCCTGCTTGTGGTGGGTGCCGCCTTGGCCGTACTGGACTACAGCCGCGTCAGCGTGATCTTCAGCGCCCGCGAAGGCGCGCCGCCGCTAGAGCAGCGCATCGCACAAGGTCAGCGCAGCCTGCTCTTCGCCCACCACGCCGACTACGCCGCGGCCACCATCGACAACCCCGCGCGGCCCTTGGCCCCTTTCGCCGGCGCCACGCACTACCTGCTGGACACGCGGCTGATGACGGCCTGGGCCGAAGCCCTGCACGCTAACGGTCAAGATGATGCGGCGCGCCACGTCGTGCAGCGGCTGCGCGAATTTCGCAACGCCGGCTCGAATGAGTTTCTTGGCGTGTGCGCGGCCGCCTCAAGCCCGCCACCGTTTCAGTGCCAGCCGCCTACGCGTGAACTGGACTGGCGCGAGTTGGCGCGTTGAGGCTCATACGGATTGGCGTTCAAACCCATCAAACGCGCGAGGGTCCGACGGGCCTGGTGTGGCCGGTGATGGTGATTGGGCTCTACGCTGGACGCGGCGGCTCCAAACCAAGGTTGTCGTCGCAGCCGGGATGAAGGTGGCCGGCGGTGTGACGCCGAGACTCCTGCTAACGCCGCAGTGCTGCGTCGTCTGCGCGCCAACACTGTGGCTCGCAGTGGCGGCGTGGGGGTGGCCCGGCGAAGTGCATAAGCATTCCATAAACGCAGCCGGGCCGCCCCCACGCCGCCTCTGCGCGCGCCGGTTCCCGAGCACACAGGCTCCCGTCGGCTCAAACGTTAGACGCCCCGGCTCGCACTCGCCCGCTCGAGCTGCGCCACCACCTCCACCGCCGAGCGCACGGCACTCTCCAGTAAAGGGATGCCGGCCTGCGCGTACGAGCCGCAGAACCACAGGCGGCGATCGGCTTGCGCGTGCAGGCCTTGCAGCTCCTTTAGCGCTTGCTGGCTTTGCGCATGGACCAGCGGGCGCTCGAAACGCGCACGGCTGATGAGCGCGGTCGCCGCAGGTTCGGCCTGCGGGTTGACGGTCTGGAAGACATCGGCCTCGCCACCCACGCTGCACGATGTCGGCATCACCGCGTTGACCCAGATCGTCGACTGCGGTGTGTCGAAGGCGCCTCGCACGCGCAGGTTCACCGGCGACCAGTCACGCCTGCGAGCGGGCATGAAGCTCGTGTCACGGTGCGTGATGACGTGCACCGGCGTGTAGGTGAAACCGTCGAGCGCCGCCGCCTCAGCGGTACTCGCCTGGCGCAGCAGGCGCCGCGCCTGGTTGGCTTGCGCCGCCAGCACGATGTGATCGAAGCGCTGCGGTGCGGCGCCTTCGAGTTGCAGCCAGGCTGCTGTGTCGTCCCACCAAACGGCCTCGACCTTCGCCGCGCAATGCACCTGCTTG
>JANMMH010000627.1:0-2895 GCA_031373055.1 Rubrivivax sp.
GACTGGCTGCACGTCTACGCCGAAGCCTCGCGCCTGGCCTACGCCGACCGCGGCCAGTACATCGCCGACCCCGATTTCGTGAGCGCGCCAGCCGGCCGCTGGACCAGCCTGCTTGACGACGCCTACTTGCGCGAGCGCGCCAGCCTGATCGGCAGCAAGTCCATGGGCCAGGCCGCACCCGGCCAGCCCGGCGGCGCGCCGCTGGCGTTTGCGAGCCAGATCGAACAGCCTGAGCGCGGCACCAGCCACATCAGCATCGTCGACGCTGAAGGCCGCGCCGTGGCGATGACCACGACCATCAAAGCGGCCTTCGGCGCGCGCTTGATGAGCGACGGCGGCACAGGCCTTGCCGGCGGCTTCTTGCTCAACAACCAACTCACCGACTTTTCCACCGTGCCCGCCGACGCGCAGGGCCGAGCCATCGCCAACCGTGTGCAGGGCGGCAAGCGCCCACGCTCGAGCATGAGCCCCACACTCGTGTTCGATGCGAGCGACGGCCGCCTGCTCATGAGCCTGGGTTCACCCGGCGGCGCGGTCATCATCCACTTCACCGCCAAGACCCTGATCGCCACGCTGGACTGGGGCCTGAACGCGCAGCAGGCCATCAACCTGCCCAACTTCGGCAGCTTGGGTGGGCCCACGGTGCTTGAGCTGGGGCGCTTTCCACCGGCCACAGTCGCCGCCTTGCAGGCGCGTGGGCACACGGTGGTGCAGAGCGATTTGACGAGCGGCTTGCAAGCGATTCAGCGCACGCCCACCGGTTGGTTCGGTGGCGCTGACCCGCGACGTGAAGGGGTGGTGATGGGGCGGTGAGGGAGCAAGGCCGAATGCGGTTCCACGGCCGCGCAGCCACCTACCTCACCACGGGCGCCCAGCGCCGCAGCAGCAGCGCGTTGCTCACCACGCACACGCTCGACACCGCCATCGCCGCGCCCGCGATCACGGGGTTGAGCTGGCCCATCGCGGCCAGCGGGATGCCCACCACGTTGTAGGCAAAAGCCCAGAAGAGGTTCTGGCGGATCTTGGCGTAGGTGCGCCGCGAGATGTCGATGGCCTGCGCCACCAGCGCGGGGTCACCGCGCATGAGCGTGATGCCGGCTGTGTGCATGGCCACGTCGGTGCCGCTGGACATGGCCATGCCGACATCGGCCGCCGCCAGCGCCGGCGCGTCGTTGATGCCGTCGCCCACCATCGCCACGGTCTCGCCTTGGGCTTTGAGCGTGGTGATCAATGCCGCCTTGTCGGCCGGCAGCACCTCGGCGTGCACGTCAGTGATGCCCAGCACCTGGGCCACGGCCTTGGCGCTGCCGGGGTTGTCGCCGCTGAGCAGCACGGTGCGAATACCCATGACTGAGAGACTGCGCACGGCGGCTGCGGCGGTGGGTTTGACTTGGTCGCCAAACGCCAGCATGCCCAGCAGCTGCGGCGGCGTGCCCAGCTCGGCCAGCCACGACACGGTACAGCCGCGCGCCTGCCAGTCTTCAGCCTCGACGTGCAGCGCGCTCATGTCCACCGCCAGCTCTTGCATGAAGCGCGTGCTGCCAAGTCGCAGCTCGCGATCGCCGAGCATGGCGGCGACACCGCGGCCGGGCACGGCGCGCGTGTCGCTGACGGTGGTCAACGCCACTTGGTCGTTAGCGACCTCGCGCTCAAACTCCCGCGAGACGGCCCGCGCCAGCGGATGCTCGCTGCCCGCCTGCAAGGCCGCGCTCTGGGCCAACAGCTGCGCGCGGCTGATGCGGTGGGGCAGGGCCGCCAGCAGGTCGGGCTGCCCCACGGTGAGCGTGCCCGTCTTGTCAAACGCGACGATCTTGATGCGGTGCGCCACTTCCAGCGCCTCGGCGTCCTTGATCAAGATGCCGTGGCGCGCCGCGACCCCGGTGCCGGCCATGATGGCCGTGGGCGTGGCCAGGCCCAGCGCGCAAGGGCAGGCGATGACGAGCACGGCCACGGCGTTGAGGATGGCGGCTTCCCAGGGTGCCGGGCCCGCGCTGCCCAAGCCCCAGGCCAGCAGCGTGATGAGGGCGACGACCAACACCACTGGCACAAACACGGCACTGACCTGGTCCACCAAACGCTGGATCGGCGCCTTCTTGGCCTGCGCCGTTTCCACCAGCCGCACGATGCGCGCAAGGGTGCTTTCGGCACCGACGGCGCTGGTGCGCACGAGCAACAAGCCCTCTTGATTGACGGCGCCGCCGGTGACCGCGCTGCCGGCTCCTTTGACCACCGGCAAGCTCTCACCGGTGATGAGCGATTCATCGACATGGCTGGCACCTTCGGCCACCACGCCGTCCACCGGCAGCCGCTCGCCGGGGCGCACCACCACCAGGTCGCCAACGCGTACCTGGACGATGGGCAGCTCGACCTCGATGCCTTCGCGGCGCACCCGCGCCGTGTCGGGCCGCAGCGCATTCAGCGCGCGGATGGCGGCGGTGGTCTGGCGCTTGGCGCGCGTCTCCAACCACTTGCCTAACATCACAAGTGTGATGACAAGCGCGGAGGCTTCGAAGTAGAGATGCGGCATGGCCTCGCTGCCCTCGCGCCATAGCTGCACCAGGCTCAGGCCATAGGCAGCGGTGGTGCCAAGTGCCACCAGCAAGTCCATGTTGCCGGCACCGGCGCGCACGGCATGCCAGCCCGCCCGGTAGAAGCGCGCGCCCAGCCAGAACTGTACGGGTGTGGCCAGCGCCAACTGCAGCCAGCCGTCAAGCATCCAGTGCTGGCCCAAGATCAGGCCGAGCATGGGCAACACCAGCGGCGCCGAGAGCACGGCGGCGATCACCACGCGCCAGCCATCGCTGGGCACGGGCTCGGCCGGCGCAGGCGCTTCGGGCAAGCGGGCGTGGTAGCCGGCTTTCTCGACGGCCGCCATCAGCACGGCGACGTCCAGCC
>JANMMH010000740.1:0-2162 GCA_031373055.1 Rubrivivax sp.
GGCGATGTACAGCGGCACGGCGAGCTGCTGGAGCTTCTGCGGTGGCACCTGCGCCACCACGAAGAGCACGCCCAGCGCGATGAGCATGTTGCGGCCGTGGTCGACAAAACGCGTGCCATGGTCAAAGCCGGCCGAATACATGGTGACCAGGCCGATCGCCGCCAGCAGCGTGATGGCCAGCAGCAAAGGCCCGTCAAAGCCCATCAGCACGGTGCGCAGGCGCTGCCAGGGTGCGGGGCTGTCGAAGACGTGGTTCATCGCGCCGGGGTTGCCCCTGCCGCCATTGCGGCAGCCGCCACGGCCTGCGGCTGTGCCACCACCGCCGCAGCATTGGCGGCCGCCGTTTGCCCCGGCAGCGGGATGTCCTCAGCGCGGCGCGGCTTGCCGATCGGCGCGCTGGACTTGCCGATGCGTGTGGCCGCCAGGTCTTCTTCGCTCGGGTAGTGGCCGAGCAAGAGGTAGTCAAACACGCGTCGGGCGATGGGGGCGGCGGCCTCGGAGCCGAAGCCGGAATTTTCAACCACCACGGCCAGTGCAATCGTCGGTGCGGCAATCGGCGCGGCGGCAATGTAGAGCGAGTGGTCGCGCTGGTACTCGTCCATCTTCGCGGCGTTGTAGCGCTCGTTCTGGCGGATGCCCACGGCCTGCGCGGTGCCGGTCTTGCCGCCGCTGGCATAGGCCGCGCCGGCAAACACGCGTGTCGAGGTGCCTTCGATCGTCACGCCGTGCAGCGCGCGTTTGATGAGCTCGACATGCTCTGGGTTCATCGGCATGGGTGTCAGCGCGTCGTTGGCCACGCGCTTGCGCTCGCCGCTGACGACGTCCTGGATCTCGCGCACCAGGCGCGGCTTGAAGCGCTGGCCACCGGCCACCAGCGTGGCCGTGGCGCTGGCCAGTTGCAGCGTGGTGAAGCTGTTGTAGCCCTGGCCGATGCCCAGCGAGATGGTCTCGCCCGCGTACCAGCGCTGCTGCTCGGGCTTTTTGTAGGCGCGCTTTTTCCACTCGGTCGAAGGCAGCAGGCCGGTGAGTTCGCCATCGATGTCGATCTCGGTGCGTCGCCCAAAGCCGAAGGGCAGCAGCTGCGCGTGCATCAGGTCCACGCCCATCTCGTTGGCCAGCGAGTAGTAGTAGACGTTGCTCGACTTGACGATCGAGCGATGCATGTCCACCGCACCCAGGCCGCCGTCGCCGTGGCTGCGAAAGGTGTGGTTGCCGAACTGGAAGGTGCCGCCGTCGTGGATCACGGTGGTGGCCGTGCGCTTGCCGCTGGTCAGGGCCGCCATGGCCATGAAAGGTTTGAAGGTCGAGCCCGGCGGGTAGGTGCCGCGGGTGGCGCGGTTCAAGAGCGGCTTGTCGATGCTCTCATTGAGCTCGCGCCAGCTCTCGGCGTCGATGCCGTCGACAAAAAGATTGGGGTCGAAGCTGGGTTTGCTGACAAACGCTAACACTTCACCGGAGCGGGGGTCGATCGCCACCAGCGCGCCGCGACGTTCACCGAACATGCTCTCCACCAGCGCCTGCAAGCGGATGTCGATGGAGAGTTGCAACGTGTGCCCCGGTGTCGCCGGGTTGCTGGAAAGCCTGCGCACGGCGCGCCCGCCGGCGCTGGTCTCCACTTGCTCAAAACCTGCCGTGCCGTGCAGTTCACGCTCGTAGCTTTGCTCCAGGCCGAGCTTGCCGATGTACTCGGTGCCCTTGTAGTTGCCTTGGTCTTCGTCGCTCCAGTCGTCCATGGCCTTCTTCTCGGCCTGGTTGATGCGCCCGATGTAGCCCAGCAGGTGGCTGCCCACCTCGCCCATGGGGTACTGGCGAAAAAGCCGCGCTTTCACGTCGACGCCGGGATAGCGAAAACGCTGCGCCATGAAGCGCGCCACGTCTTCGTCGCTGAGCTTGGTGCGGATGGGCAGCGACTCGAAACTCTTGCCTTCGTCGAGCAGGCGCTTGAAGCGGCGGCGGTCGCGCGGCGTGATGTCGAGCACGCTGCCCAGCTCGTCGATCACAGCGTCCAGCGCAGCCGCGCCACCGCGCAGTCGCGACGGGGTGATCTCCAACGTGTAGGCCGAATAGTTGGTGGCCAGCACCACGCCATGGCGGTCGAGGATCAAGCCGCGGTTGGGCACGATGGGCAGCACGGCGATGCGGTTGGCCTCGGCCTGCGTGGC
>JANMMH010000747.1:0-5161 GCA_031373055.1 Rubrivivax sp.
ATGATCAGCCTCCGGTGAGCACTATCCGCAGGGCAACGCCGCTGGGTGGCGCGCCGCCTACAGACACTTTGTAAAGCCGCGTTTCAGTCCTCGCTCAGTCGTCGCTCAATCCTCGCTTTGGCCTGCGAGTTCAGGGAACAAGACGCTGGTGAAACCCAGCTGTGTGAGGTCGCGCATACGTGTGGGGTAGAGCCGCCCGATGAGGTGGTCACATTCATGCTGCACCACGCGTGCATGGAAGCCTTCGGCCTCGCGCTCAATAGGGTCGCCCTTCGGGTCCAGGCCGCTGTAGCGAATGCGCGTGTAGCGCGGCACGCTCCCACGCAGGCCGGGCACCGAGAGGCAGCCTTCCCAGCCCTCTTCTTCGTCCAGTGAAAGCGGCGTGATGAGCGGGTTGATGAGCACGGTGCGCGGCACGGCGCCGGCCTCGGGGTAACGCTCGTTGCGCTCGAAGCCGAAGATCACCAGCTGCAAATCGACGCCGATCTGGGGTGCCGCCAAGCCCGCGCCGTTGGCCGCTTCCATGGTCTCGAACATGTCGGCGATGAGCTCGCGCAGCGCCGGCGTGCCGAAGGCTTTCACTGGCTGCGCCACACGCAAAAGGCGCGGGTCGCCCATCTTCAAAATCTCGTGCACGGCCATGGCGGCTACTCCTTGCGGCTGGCGGACATCATAGGTTCGGCGATCTCGAGCAGCACGGCCTGCACGCGCTGGTCAACCGATCCACTCACACGCACGGTGCGGGTACCGAGCACGGCCAGCCGCGCTTCGGTCCAGGCGTGCTGTTCATGGCGAAAGGCATCGTCACGGCGGCAACCGTCTTGCACGAAGTCGAAGTCGGGCAGGCACAGCACGGCCAGGTCGTAGTGCCGGCGCGCCATGGCATGCAAGGCCGGCGGCGCCAGGCCATGGTCGGCCAGGCAGTACTGCAGCGTCGTCAGCGGCGAGGTGTCGCAGATGAGCCAGCCCTGCGCGCGCATCGCGTACTCGTCTTCGAGCTCGATCTGATGCTGCGCCACATGCACGAGCTCATCCACACCCAGCGTTTCGCGTAGCTCTTCCCAACGCTCGCGGCCGTACTCGGGCACCCACACAGTCTCCAGCGCGTGGGCCAAGGCGCGCGCCAAAGTCGTCTTGCCGCTGGACTCGCCGCCGAGAAGGCACAGCCGCTTCATGGCGCGGCGCCCAGCAGCGCAAGCAGACCGACTTCGTCAAGGATGGGCAGGCCCAACTCGCGCGCTTTGTCGAGCTTGCTGCCGGCCTCCACACCCGCCACCACGTAGCTCGTCTTGCGCGACACCGAACCCGCGACCTTGCCACCCGCAGCTTCGATCAGGTCCTTGGCCTCGTCGCGGCCGAGTGTCGGCAGCGCGCCTGTCAGCACCAGTGTTTTGCCTGTTAGCGGTTTGATCTCGTCATGCGCCACCCCGGCGTGTTCATCCCATCGAATACCCGCCGCACGCAGCTGCGCCACCACCTCGACGTTGTGCGGCTGCTCAAAAAAACTGCGAATGCTTTGCGCAACGATGGGGCCGATGTCTTTGACTTCCAAGAGCTGCTCGCTACTGGCCTCGACGATGCGATCGAGCGAGCCGAAGTGCCGCGCCAGGTCTTTCGCCGTCGACTCCCCCACCTGGCGGATACCCAGCGCGTAGACAAAACGCGCCAGCGTGGTGTGCTTGCTTTTCTCCAGTGCCGCCACCAGGTTCGCCGCGCTCTTGTCGGCCATCCGCTCCAGCGCCGCCAGCTTGGCCAGGCCCAACGTGTAGAGCTCGGGCAAGCTGCGCACCAGGCCACTGTCCACGAGTTGATCGACGATCTTGTCGCCCAGACCTTCGATGTCCAGCGCGCGCCGCCCCGCAAAGTGCAGCATCGCCTGCTTGCGCTGCGCCGGGCAAAAGAGGCCGCCGCTGCAGCGATGGTCCATGCCGCCCTTTTCACGCACCACCGCGCTGCCGCAAACCGGGCAAGCCCGTGGCATATGAAAGTTAGCGACATACCCGGCGCGCGCGCCAGGCACTCGGCCCACCACCTCGGGGATGACGTCGCCGGCGCGCCGCACGATGACCTGGTCACCCACGCGCACACCTTTGCGGCGCAGCTCGAAGACGTTGTGCAGCGTGGCGTTGCTCACGGTCGTGCCGCCCACGAACACGGGCTCGAGCTTGGCCACCGGCGTGAGCTTGCCGGTGCGCCCGAGCTGGACCTCGATGCCATTGAGCCGGGTGATCTGCTCTTGTGCCGGGTACTTGTGTGCCACCGCCCAGCGCGGCTCGCGCGTGACAAAACCCAGGCGCTGCTGCAGCGCCACGCTGTTGACCTTGTAGACCACGCCGTCGATGTCAAACGGCAAGGCGTCACGTTTGGCGCCCATGGCGACGTGGAAATCGACCAGGCCTGGCGCGCCATGCACCACCGCGCGGTCGGTGCACACCGGCAAGCCGAAAGCCGCGAGCGCGTCGAGCGTGGCGCTGTGCGTGGCCGGGGCAATCCAACCCGGCGCCTCGCCCAAGCCGTAGGCGAAGAAGCTCAGTCGGCGCTGCGCGGCGATGGCCGGGTCGAGCTGGCGCACGGCGCCGGCCGCCGTGTTGCGCGGGTTGATGTAGGTCTTCAAACCGAGCTCGCGTTGGCGAGCGTTGAGTTCTTCGAAGTCGCTGCGGCGCAGGTAGACCTCGCCGCGCACTTCCAACACGGCCGGCGCATCGCACGTCAGCTTCAGCGGAATCTGGCCGATGGTGCGGATGTTCTGCGTCACGTCTTCGCCGCTCTCGCCGTCACCGCGTGTAGCGGCCTGCACCAGCACGCCGTGTTCATAACGCAAGTTGATGGCCAGGCCGTCGAACTTGAGCTCGGCGGTGTACTCGATGGGCGGCGCGTGCTCATCGAGTTCGAGCTCGCGTCGCACGCGGGCGTCAAAGGCCAATGCGCCGGCGGCGCTGGTGTCGGTTTCGGTGCGGATGCTGAGCATAGCCACGCGGTGGCGCACGGGCGTGAATCCATCAAGTACCTTGCCCAGCACACGCTGTGTGGGCGAGTCCGTCGTCAGCAGCTCGGGGTGCGCACGCTCGAGCGCTTGCAGCTCGGCAAAGAAACGGTCGTACTCGGCGTCGGGGACTTCCGGGTCGTCAAGCACGTAGTAGCGGTGCGCATGGTGGTGCAGCAACGCGCGCAGTTGTTTGACGCGTTCGATGTCAGAAAGCTCGGGCATGTGCGACATTGTGTGGCAGTCAATTCGAGCAGCCGATTGCAGCTGCAAAAAGGCGTCCCATGAGTTCTGTCACCACCCCTGATTTCGACTTGATCGTGCTCGGCGCCGGCTCCGGCGGTGTCGCTGCGTCTCGTCGCGCGGCTTTGCACGGCGCGCGTGTGGCCATCGTCGAAGGGCGCGGCGTGGGCGGCACCTGCGTGCTGCGTGGCTGCGTGCCCAAGAAGCTCTTGATGTACGCGGCGCAGTTCGCCGACGACTTTGCGCAAGCGCGCGGCTACGGCTGGCAGCTCGATGCGCCGAGCTTTTTGATGGCGCGATGGGCGGCAGCCAAAGCCGCTGAGACGGCGCGGCTGGAAGGCGTATACCGCGACATGCTGCGCGACGGACACGTGAGCTTGATCGAAGGCTGGGCGCGCATCGAAGGTCCGGGCCAGGTCCGCGTCGGCGACAGGTTGACTACAGCGCGCCACATCCTCATCGCCACCGGCAGCGCGCCCATCACCGACAGCGTCCCCGGCATCCAGACCTGCGCCACCAGTGACGACTTGCTCGACCTGCAAGCGCTGCCACCCGCGGCGGCAGTCATCGGCGGCGGCTACATCGCCGTCGAGTTCGCCAGCATGCTGGCGCGCCTGGGCGTGCAGGTCTCTCTGTTCTACCGCGCCGAGCTGCCGCTGCGTGGCTTTGACGGCATGTTGCGCAGCGCGGCGGCGGCATCGCTTACCAGCGCTGGCGTGAGCTTGCACCCAGGCCAGGCGCCGGTATCGGTCAGCCGCCATGCCGCGGGCGTGGCGATGCACTTTGCCGACGGCTCGGTGCGTGAATTCCCCTGGGCGCTGAACGCCACGGGCCGGCGCCCGAACACGCAAGGCCTGGGTCTGGAAACGCTAGACATCACGGTCGACAAGCAACACGCCGTGCCGGTGGACGACGCGATGTGCACCACCGCGCCGAACGTCTACGCCATCGGCGACGTCACGAATCGCATGAACCTCACACCGGTGGCCATCGCCGAAGGCCGCGCGCTGGCCGACACCTTGTTCGGCGCGGCGCCACGCAAGGTCGATTTGTCGCTGGTGACCAGCGCCGTCTTCACACTGCCGCCGCTGGCCAGCATCGGGCCGAGCGAAGAAACACTGGCCGCATCAGGCCGCGCCGTGCATGTTTATGAGTCCGATTTCAGGCCCATGAAGCAGGCCTTCATCGGCGGGCGCGAGCGCACGCGCATGAAGATGCTGGTGGACGCGCATACCGACCGCGTGCTGGCCATCCACATGGCCGGCACCGACGCGCCGGAGATCGTGCAAAGCCTGGCCGTGGCCATGAGCGCGGGTGCGAGCAAGGCACACTTCGACCGCACGATGGCGGTGCATCCGACGTCTGCCGAAGAATTCGTGCTGATGCGCAAACCCGCGCGTCAGCACAACACCGGCGTTAGCTGAAGAGGCGCCTTGCCGCCGCACTGCCGGCGGCGAGGTCCAGTGCTTCGAGGCGGCGGTACAGGCCACTTAGCTCGGTGCCGATGGCCGCGAAAGCATGCAGCGTGATGACCTGACCCTGGTCGTCCATCATCGCAGCGTCCATGTCGTCGGCGAGTGAGCGCGCCGCGTGGTGCCAGGCCGGGAAAGGCTCAAGCCGCTCTTCGATTTGCGGCACATCCAGCGTGAGCAGGCATTCGCGCACAGGGGCTTGTTGCGGGTCGTCGGCCAAGGCGGCTTGCGCGTCGAAGCTCAGGGCCAGCAGCGGCGGCGCGCCTTCTTCAGCCGCCGACACCACCAGCCGACCAGGCAACACGCCCGCCACGAAGCCGTGGCGCGAGGCCACTTGCTGGATGTAGCCGGCCGACCAGGCCACGGAATTCGAGCGCAATGTCAAGCTCAGTTGAGCGTCGAGCGGGCCTGTCAGCGCGTCGAGCTCGCGCGCGCGCGCCACCACGTCGAGCATGTCGGGGAA
>JANMMH010000753.1:0-1733 GCA_031373055.1 Rubrivivax sp.
CGGCGCGGTGTACCGCTACGCGCTGGCCCTGAGTGGCAACGAAGCCTGGGCGGCCGACGCCACGCAAGACGCCTTCGTGGCCTTCGCCCAGCGCCCGGCAGCGTATGACGCGCAGCGCGGCAGCCTGGGCGCCTACCTGGCCGGCGCGGCACGGCACACGCTGCTGGCGCTGTGGCGCCAGGCGCGTGGTGAGCTGGTGCTGCAAGACGCTGACACGCACGCCGATGCTGGCGTTGACGACGAGGCCCAGGCCGCCGATGGCCACGACGTTGCCTGCCCCGAACAACTGCTCGTACGCGCGCAGTCCACGCGCGAACTCTGGCGCGCACTCAACGCGCTGCCCTTCATCTACCGCGAGCCGGTGGTGCTGGTGGACTTGCAGGAGCGCAGCTACCTTGACGCCGCGCGCATTGCCGGCATCGAGCTCAACACCTTGCGCACGCGCCTGCACCGCGCGCGTTTGCGCCTGGCACACATGCTGGGCGCGGGAGTCACACCATGAAAACTCGCGATCTGCCCGAACGTCAACCGGAACCTCGGCCTGTGGCCCTGGCGCAGGGTTTGCGCCAGCTTGCCGCCGATCTCAACACCCGCGAACCACCCTCGTGGGCCGCGCTTGACGTCAAGCTGCCAAGGCCCCTATCGGCGCTTGCAGCGGTGGCGGTGGCCGCACCGGCAAGCCCGGCCGCCACAGGCTGGCTGGCGCGGCTTTGGCCACGCTGGCCAGCGGCGGGCTTGGCCATGGTCTCGGTGGCCGCCATGGCGCTGCTGCTGGCCGTCTTCAGCGGCTCGCAACCCGCCGCCTCTGGGCCGGGCGAATTCGTCGTCGTGGCCGGGGCCGAGCGCTGGTTGCGCCTGGGCAGCGAAGGCGGCGCGGCGTGGTTGGTGCAAACCGAATTGCCCCAGGAGCGGCTGGCTGCCTATGGCCTGCCCTACGACCCCGGCCGCGCGGCGACGCCCGTGCGGGCCGAGCTTTTGATGCGTGCCAGCGGTGAAGTGCTGGCGCTGCGCATCGTCGACTGAACTGCCACCCTGAAAGGAAACGCTTCATGCACCACGGTCACCATCATCACGGTCTTCACAACTTGGCCCTGGCCGCCGTCGCGGCCATGGCCAGCGTCACCACCAGCGCCTGCGCGCAAGCCACGCCCACACCCACGCCCAACGTGCACATCGAGCGCCGAATCACCGCACCCGACGCCATGGCCAGCAGCCTGCTCTTGAGCGGCGTTAGCCTGAGTTCCGAGCGCACCGTCAAAGGCGCGCCCTATTGCGCCGACGCCGTGCGTGAAAACGTGCAGTGGCTGCCTGACGCAGCAGGCGCGCCGGCCAACCGCATCGTGCAGCGCCAGCTCACCAAACTCTGCCGCGACGGTGAGGGCCGCACGCGCCAGGAAGTCGAGCACGACGGCAAGAAAGTCGTGCACCTGTTCGACCCTGTGACGCGTGAGCGCTGGGTGCTCGACCCCGAGCGCAAGTCGGCACGGCGCAGCGTCTCCTTGGGCTCGGCCGGCGCAGAGGCGATGGCGCACGACTGGCGCGAGTACGCCACGCGCATGCGCGACTGGGCGCGTGGCCAGGCTGAGCGAGCGCGCACGCCGGGTGCGCCCGCCGCACCGGCCGCACCGGCTGCCCCCGAGCCACCGATGCCGCCCATGCCCGCGCTCGTGGTGCCCTCCCCGGCCGAGCTGCATCACGCCATCCGCGAGGTGCAAGTACGTGTGCTGCGTGGC
>JANMMH010000756.1:0-2230 GCA_031373055.1 Rubrivivax sp.
AGCAGGTGGTTGAGCACGCGCGTGAGCTCGGCAAACATGACGCGGATGTACTGCGCGCGCTCGGGCACATCCACGCCCAGCAGTTTCTCGATGGCAAGGCAGTAAGCGTGCTCGTTGGCCATCATCGAGACGTAGTCCAGCCGGTCCATGTAGGGCAGCGACTGGATGTAGGTCTTGCTCTCGGCTAACTTTTCAGTGGCACGGTGCAAGAGGCCGATGTGCGGGTCGGCACGCTGAATGACTTCACCGTCGAGCTCCAGCACCAGCCGCAATACACCGTGCGCGGCTGGGTGTTGCGGGCCGAAGTTCAGCGTGTAGTTTTTGATCTCAGCCATAAAGAGTGTCGAGTCGCCTGCGGCTCAATGCAAGCCACCGTAGTTGTCTTCGCGGATCACACGCGGCGTGATCTCGCGCGGCTCGATCGTCACGGGCTGGTAGATCACGCGCTTCTTCTCGGCGTCGTAGCGCATCTCGACATGGCCGCTGACGGGGAAGTCTTTGCGCATAGGGTGGCCAATGAAGCCGTAGTCGGTGAGGATGCGACGCAGGTCGGGGTGGCCTTCAAAAATGATGCCGAACATGTCGAAGGCTTCGCGCTCGAACCAGTTGGCCGCGTTCCACAAGTCATTGAGCGAGGCCACGGCCGGCAGCTCGTCGTCAGCCGCGAAGACCTTGAGCCGCACGCGCCAGTTGTGCTGGATCGACAGCAGGTGCGAGACGATGCAGTAGCGCCGGCCGCCCCAGTCTTGATCTTTGTAGCTGGAATAGTCGACGCCGCAGACGTCGATCAGTTGCTCAAAGGCCAAGCTGGCGTGGTCGCGCAGTGAGGTGGCCGCAGTGAGGTAGTTCTCAGCTGCCACGGTGATGGTGATCTCGCCGCGTTCACGCACGAGACTCACCAGCGCGTCGCCCAGTGCGGCTTGCAATGCCGCCTGCAGCGTGTCGAGTTTTTGCGTCATGGGTTCAGCGTGCTAACGTTTGAGTTGAACGCTCAGCGCGCGATGGTATTTTCACGACGGATCTTGGCTTGCAACTGCAAGATGCCATAGAGCAACGCCTCGGCCGTGGGCGGGCAGCCCGGCACGTAGACGTCCACCGGCACGATGCGGTCACAGCCGCGCACCACCGAGTAGCTGTAGTGGTAGTAGCCGCCACCATTGGCGCAGGAGCCCATGCTCAGCACCCAGCGCGGCTCGGCCATCTGGTCGTAGACCTTGCGCAGCGCCGGCGCCATCTTGTTGCACAGCGTGCCGGCCACGATCATCAAGTCGCTCTGGCGTGGGCTGGGGCGAAAGAGCATGCCGAAGCGGTCAATGTCGTAGCGCGCGGCGCCGGCGTGCATCATCTCGACGGCGCAGCAGGCCAGGCCGAAGGTCATGGGCCACAGCGAGCCGGTCTTGGACCAGTTGATAAGGGTGTCCAGCGACGTGGTCGCAAAGCCTTCTTTGAGTACGCCTTCTATGCCCATATCAGCCTCTGCAGAGCCGCCTCAAAGAGGCTGAGCCCCCTTGGGCGGCAGCGAACGAAGTGAGCGTGGGGGTCATAGTTCTAGTCCCAATCGAGGGCGCCTTTTTTCCATTCGTAGATGAAGCCGACCACGAGGATGGCGAGGAAAAGCATCATGGCCCAGAAGCCGGCCGGCCCGATCTCGCGCAAGGCCACGGCCCAGGGGAAGAGGAAGGCGATTTCCAGGTCGAACAGGATGAAGAGAATGGCCACCAGGTAGTAGCGCACATCGAACTTCATGCGTGCGTCTTCGAAGGCTTCGAAGCCGCATTCGTAGGGGCTGTTCTTTTCGACGTCAGGCCTATTTGGGCCGAAGACAAAACCCAAGACCTGAGGCACCACACCCACCGCGACCCCGACCAGGATGAAGAGGATCACAGGCAGATAGGCTTGCAGGTCCATGCGTTGTTGGTTTCGGTTCGTGGCTTGCGCGCTTGGTGCTCTTCAGGGCACAGGGTTTTGCAGTCTGAACATTCGATGGTGCCGACGGCGAGACTCGAACTCGCACAGCTTTCGCCACTACCCCCTCAAGATAGCGTGTCTACCAATTTCACCACGTCGGCTTGACGAATTTCACTCGCTGAACACTGTGCTTACAGCGGTTCGGAAGGCCCTCGGAAGACCCCACCCAACAGCGAAAGATTCTAGCTGTATTTGTGCGCGAGACCGGCTCGCGAAAGGCCCATCACTTGGTGGGAATGGCACCCGGTGCAACCGGTGCTGC
>JANMMH010000816.1:0-10767 GCA_031373055.1 Rubrivivax sp.
CGTGGCGCCACAGGATCAAGTCCACGACGCCCTCGAGACAAAGCGCTGCATCAGCGCCTGCTGCGCGCTCACCCCGCTTTGCGCCACGCGCGTGTAGTGGCCCTCGTGGTCCAGCGCCCAAGCGTCGCGCTGGTCATGCAGATAGGGCACCAGGCCTTCGTCGATGATGCGCTGGCGCAGCTGCGCGTCGCGCACGGGCCAGGCCAGCTCGATGCGGCCAAACATGTTGCGGCTCATCCAGTCGGCGCTGCTCAGGTAGAGCACCTCGTCGTCCTCACCCGCACCCCAGCGAAAGTAGATCACCCGCGTATGTTCAAGAAAGCGGCCGACCACCGAGCGCACGCGGATGTGCTCGCTATAGCCCGCCACGCCCGGGGCCAGCATGCAGGCGCCGCGCACGATCAGATCGACACAAACGCCGGCGCGGCTTGCCTGCACCAGCGCGTCAATGAGTGCCGGGTCGGTCAAGGCGTTGACCTTGATGACGACACGCGCCGGCAGGCCAGCGGCGGCCGCCTGCGCCACCTGCGCCAGGTGCTTGAGCATGCGCCGATGCAGCACAAAGGGCGCCGTCAACAAATGCTGAGGCGCCTTCACGCGCGCCTGGCTGGCCAGCTGCAAGAACACCGCGTCGGCGTCGGCCGTCAAGCCGGGGTGGGCGCTGAAGTAGCCCATGTCGGTGTACAGCCGTGCCGTGCGCGGGTTGTAGTTGCCCGTGGACAGGTGCAGATAGCGCCGCAATTGACCTGACTCGCGCCGCGTCACCAAGAGCATCTTGGCGTGCGTCTTCAGGCCCACGATGCCGTACACCACCTGCGCGCCCACGGCCTCCAGCCGCTCGGCCCAGTTGATGTTGGCCTCTTCGTCAAAACGCGCGGTGAGCTCCACCACGGCCATGACTTCTTTGCCGCGCCGCGCGGCTTCAATCAGCATGTCCATCAGCTGCGACTCGGCGCCGGTGCGGTAGATGGTCTGCTTGATGGCCAGCACGTCGGGATCGTCCACGGCCTCGCGCAGGAAAGCCAGCACGGGCTCGAAGCTCTCGAACGGATGGTGCAGCAGCACGTCGCCCTGGCGCAGCCGCTCGATGATGGGCACGTCGCGCGGCAGCTGGGCCTCGGGCCAGACGGGCTCGAACACCGGGAAGCGCAGCGCAGGCGCCTGCGCCAGGTCGATCAGCGCATTCATGCGCACCAGATTCACCGGGCCGTGAACACGGTAGAGCGCCAGCTCGGGCAGCTTGAACTGCGCGAGCAGGAAACGCCATAGATCTTCAGGGCAGGTGCTGACCACTTCGAGCCGGATGGCGCGGCCAAAGGGGCGCGTGCTCAGGCCTTTGCGCAAGGCTTGGCGCAGGTTGGTCACGTCGTCGGTGTCGACTTCAAGGTCGGAGTCGCGCGTGACGCGGAACTGCGAGAACGACTGCACCTCGCGCCCTGGGAAGAGTTCGCCCAGGTGTGCACGTATCACGCTGGTTAGCAGCACGAAGCCTTGCTGCCCGTCGCAGATGGCGTCGGGCAGGCGCATCACGCGTGGCAGCACACGCGGCACCTTGACGATGGCAATCGTGTTCTCGCGTCCGAAGGCATCGCGCCCACCCAGGCGCGCGATGAAGTTCAAGGACTTGTTGGCCACCTGGGGAAATGGATGCGACGGGTCCAGCCCCACCGGCACCAGCAGCGGGCGCACCTGGCTCTCAAAAAACTCGGCCACCCACGCGCGCTGCGCCGGTGTGCGCGTGGCGTGGTTGAGCACGACGATGCCTTGGCGTTGCAGCGCCGGCATCACGTGATCGTTGAAAACGGCGTACTGCGCGTCGATGAGCTCGTGCGCGGCGTCGGCAATGCCGGTGAGCTGCTCGCCGTGCGCCGCGCCACGCGGCTGGTGCGTGGCTTCGATGTACTCGGTGATGTACTCGGCCAGCCGGATCTCGAAGAACTCGTCGAGGTTCGACGAGACGATGGTCACGTAGCGCAGCTGCTCCAGCAAAGGCACGTCATCACGGCTAGCCTGGGCCAGCACGCGACGGTTGAATTGCAGGATGGCGCGCTCGCGATGCAGCAGCGCCTGGTGCGTCAAGTCGGCCATGGTTGCCAGTCTAGAGCTCGCCCATGTCAGGCCTGTGACACGCGCCCCTACTGAGCCTCTTGTCCTAGCGCCACACGCGCTTGGTACTCGCGGTCGAGCATGCTCAGCACGATCAGCGAGTCGTAGCCGTCCACGCCGGCTATGGTCAGGCGCACGCTTTCGCGCAGCCGGCCCTCTTCGACGAAACCCTCGCTGGCATAGAGCGCCAAGGCGCGCACGTTGAGCGACTTCACGTCGAGCCAGAAGCGGTGCGCCTTGAGGTCGCGAAAGGCCATCTGCTTGAGCTGGCGCACGCAGCGCCGGCCAATGCCGCGGCCCTTGTCCTGCAAGACGATGCGCTTGAGCTCGACGCTGCGTTGCGCATTGCGGCAGCCCTGCAAGATGACGAAACCCGTGCGCTCACCAGCCGCACCGGCCTCGACGATGAAGTGGCGAAAGTCCGGGAAGCGCACCGCGCCTTCGTGCTGCATGCGCTCCCACGGCGTGATGAAAGGCAGGTTGGCAGGGTCGGTCTCGACCGAGCTCACGAAATCCAGGTCGGACAGCATGGTCGGGCGCAGGCGCAGCGGTGGTGCGGCGGTCGTGACCGTATTCGTGACAACAGGCTCAGACATCGATCTCAACCGCGTCGCCATGCAGCTCCATCAGCTCGCGCCGGGCTTGCGCTTCGCCCTTGCCCATCAGCTTGGTCAGCGAGGCCACCGTGCCTTCGAATCCATGCGCGCCATACGCCACGGGCAAAAGCCGGCGCGTCTCGGGGTTGAGCGTGGTCTCCCACAGCTGCTCGGCGTTCATCTCGCCCAGGCCTTTGAAGCGGCCGATGCTCCAGCTGCCTTCACGCGCGCCTTCCTTGCGCAGCTTGTCCAAGGTGGCTTCGAGCTCGCCGTCGTCCAGCGCGTAGATCTTGGCGGCGGGCCTGCGGCCACGCGCCGGCGCGTCGACGCGGTACAGCGGCGGCTTGGCGATAAAGACATGGCCGCGTTCAATCAACTTCGGAAAGTGGCGGAAAAAGAGCGACAGCAGCAGCACCTGGATGTGCGAGCCGTCGACATCGGCGTCCGACAGGATGCACACACGGCCGTAGCGTAGGCCTGTGAAGTCGGGTTCGTCATGTGCACCGTGCGGGTCGACACCCACGGCCACGGCGATGTCGTGGATTTCGTTGTTGGCGAAGAGCCGGTCGCGCTCCACTTCCCAGGCGTTGAGCACCTTGCCGCGCAGCGGCAGCACAGCCTGCGTCTCCTTGTTGCGGCCCATCTTGGCGCTGCCGCCGGCGGAGTCGCCTTCGACGAGAAAGATCTCGTTGAATAGCAGGTCGCGGCTTTCGCAATCGGTCAACTTGCCGGGCAACACCGCCACACCTGAGCCCTTGCGCTTCTCGACCTTTTGCGACGCACGCTGGCGCGCCTGCGCTTGGCGGATCACCAACTCAGCAAGCTTCTTGCCCATCTCGACATGCTGGTTCAGCCACAGCTCGAGCGCAGGTTTGGTGTAGGTCGAGACCAGCCGCAGCGCGTCACGGCTGTTCAGCCGCTCTTTGATCTGGCCCTGGAACTGCGGGTCCAGCACTTTGGCCGAAAGCACAAAACTCGCGCGCGAAAACACGTCGTCAGGCATCAACTTCACGCCCTTGGGCAGCAGCGAATGCAGCTCAACAAAGCCTTTGATGGCGCCGAAGAGACCGTCCTTCAGTCCCGACTCGTGCGTACCGCCCGCCACCGTGGGGATCAGGTTGACGTAACTTTCACGCTGCGTGGCGCCGTCGTCGGTGAAGGCCACGCACCAGGCCGCGCCCTCGCCTTCGGCGAAGTTCTCGGTCTCGTTGGCGGTGGCGAACTGCTCGCCCTCGAAGAGCGGAATCACCGGGTCGGCCGCCAAGCCTTGCATGAGGTAATCGCGAAGGCCGCCCTGGTAGAGCCAGGTCTGCACATCGCCACTCTTTTCGATCAAGAGCGTGACGGTGACGCCGGGCATCAGCACGGCCTTGCTGCGCAGCAGGTGCACCAAGTCGCCCCGGGGCAGCTCGGCACTCTCAAAATACTTGGCGTCGGGCCAGACGCGCACGCTCGTGCCATGTTTTCGTTCACTGGCCGTGGCCTTGCGGACAGTCAGCGGCACGACCACGTCGCCGGCGGCAAAGCCCAGCGTGGCCACCTGGCCGTCGCGCCATACGGTGACATCGAGGCGTGTGGCCAGCGCATTCGTGACGCTGACCCCCACGCCGTGCAGGCCACCCGAAAAGCTGTAGGCGCTGCCCGCACCTTTGTCGAACTTGCCACCGGCGTGCAGCCGGGTGAAGACGATTTCCACCACCGGCACCTGCTCTTCGGGGTGCAGGCCAAAGGGGATGCCACGGCCGTCATCGTCGACGCTGATTGAGCTGTCGGTGTGCAAGGTGACGGCAATGCGCTTGCAGACCCCCGCCAGCGCCTCGTCAGCCGCGTTGTCGATGACTTCCTGGATCACATGCAGCGGGTTGTCGGTGCGCGTGTACATGCCCGGCCGCTGCTTGACGGGCTCCAGGCCTTTCAGGACACGGATGGAGGCTTCGGCGTAGGTGTTGGTTTTGGTGGGCATGGGCGAAATTCTAGGTCGCGCGTTTGCTGCGACGCATTGCACGTTGACAAGGTTTGGGCCGATTCCAGGTGACCGCTCTCGCCGCTAACATGGGGGCAGTGCTGCCGTACGCGTGCATGGTCGCAGCGCTCGGGGCCGGGACGACTTGCGACGCACACGCCCTAAAACGTAGTCGGTATTTTTTACAAGTTGCACGGGCATGGCCAAGAAGATTACTGAAATTCTTTATGCCGACAGGCACTTAGCATGAATGGCATGGTCCGTGCTTGATAGACCGGTATGTCACTGACGGTGACCGCCGAGCCGGGATCTGCGTGGTGAGCTTGGCGGCCCCAAGAAATTCGTCCGAGAAGATTTGCCAGACTTTGGAGTCCTTTATGACCTTTGCTCGCTCAAATTCCCCCCGCCGTGCGGCCTTGTCTGCGGTGATGCTCGCGGTCGGTTTGCTCGCAACGTCGGCGTATGCGATACCCCTGATCACCAATTTGACGACCGCCACCTATGGCGGCGTGGCACCTGACGCCAACGGCAGCGCGGTGATTAACACCGCCACGTTTCAGTATTCGACACAACAGCCCGTCGGGACGGGTGTATTCAATCCGTTCTTGCGGCTTCAATTGACGGGCGCGACCCAGCCTGGTCAAAAAGGTAGTGAGCAAGGCTACAACACGAACGCATTGAACGTTCTGGACAACAAGGCGCCAGTGAACTGGACGCACGAATTGCTCATCAGCTCGCTGCAGAAAATCGGTACAGGCGCTTCGGCCTTTTATCAGTTCACCCTGGACATCAACGAATCCAACAGCGCTCAGAATGGAAGTTTGTTGAGCCTCGATGGTTTGCGCCTGTTTTCGACGAGTGACCCAAGTCAATCTGGCAATAACATTTACGCCAACAGTAATACACCCCCGAACTTGCAGGGTGATGTTAAGTACTCACCCGACGTCGGTGGCATTGTAGGAACAAAGCTCTGGGATTTGGACCAAACCATGAGTCCGGGTGGTGCCGGTGGTGCTACTTTCGATAATTCCGTGTTACTCGACGCCAACAGAAACGGAAATCCACCCGGGAGTGGTGTGGCCGACATGATTTTCCAGGTCCCTGCTTCGTACATCGACAACCGCCCCAATCAAAGTGAGCAGTATCTTATTCTGTGGTCGCGGTTTGGGACCCAGGAAGCTGCTGACGCGGTGATGGCCCCTGGTTCAACCTCGGACGCAGGCTTCGAGGAATGGGCATACAGAAGCAACGTCACGTCTAGCAGCGGGAGCAGCGGAAGCAGTGGTTCATCGGGCGCCGTTCCCAACCCCGGTTCGAGCGCGTTGACCTTGTTGGCCCTGACTGCGATGGGTGTCACCTTCCGCGCACGCAAGCTGGCGCCAAAAGCAGTCTGACGCCGCAGAGCGTACCGACCGACCCAAAGACCCCGCAATGCGGGGTCTTTTGATTTGTGTCGGCGACTTTTTCGTGATCCAGATTGCGGTTTCGGGTCGCGGGCACGACCCAGAAATTGAAAGAATGCCAAACGCCAGCCTACCGGCCCTAAATCTTCAACGCCTGAAGGCCTATCTCGCCACAGTCGCGACCGTGGTACTGGCGTGTGCGATCTATCGATACTCACCCTACAACGGTAGTGAGCTCGGGGCACTTTATGGCCCGCCGCGATGGACATTCACGGGTGCTGATTTTCTTCTGGCCAGCGCCGTGGTTTATTCATTGCTGCTGGCCCCATACTTTCTTTTAGCAGCGGACCCCTGCGCCTCCAAATCGCTGCGCTTCTTCCAGCTGGCCTGGCGTCTGGCCCGTTCACCCCGTCAAACCCTCGCCTCACCGCTCGCTCGGGACAATCGTGTGGCCGTTCTGGCCACGCTGCTGAAAATGTTCTTCGCGCCGCTGATGGCCATGCAGCTGATGAGCTTTTGCGTCGGTGCCTTGGCCAGCGGTGCGGCCTTGCTGCACTTCGGCGTGAGGGCGTCCGACCTGCGTTCGGCCTTTGACGACCACATCTTCTGGATGGTGCTGCGAGCGATTCTGTTCTTTGACGTGCTGGTGTTCACCCTGGGCTATCTGGTCGAGTCGCCGCGCCTGGGCAACCAGATTCGCTCGGTCGACCCAACCCTGCGCGGCTGGGCGGTGGCGTTGCTGTGTTATCCGCCCTTCAACCAGGTGACAGGGGCGGTGCTCGGTTCGTCGACCAATGAGTTCCCGCAGTTCAGCAACACCAGCGTTCACATCACCATGAACGTGATGGTGCTGTGCCTGATGGCCATCTTCGCCTGGGCGGCGTTGTCGCTGGGCTGGAAAGCCAGCAACCTGACGCACCGCGGCATTGTCTCGAGCGGCGCCTATGCGGTGGTGCGCCACCCGGCCTACACCTGCAAAAACCTCGCCTGGTGGATCGGCGCGGCGCCGCTGGTGTCCACCGCGTTCGCGCAGTCCTTCGTCGGTGGATTGCAGGCCGTCTTGTTGGTCGCCGGCGTGACCACGCTCTACCTGCTGCGCGCGCTCACCGAAGAAGACCACCTGCGTAGCGTGGATGGCGACTACGCTGCGTACGCCGCGCGCGTTCGTTACCGCTTCATCCCGGGCTTGATCTGAGCGTTTGACTCGCCCTTGCACCGCCTCAGCGGGTCACCATGATGCTGGTTGACGATCGATTCCCCGCTGCGTCCTTCGCGTCGGCCCGCAGCGTGTAGCTCCCGGCCGCAGACTTCCTCGTGTTCCAGCTGTAGCTCACCGAGCCAGACCCGGTACTGCTGGCGACTCGCGCGCCGTTGATGAAGAGCTCGATGGTCAGCCCGGCCACGCTGGCGTTGTCGGTGGCACCCGCCGAAAACGCCACTGTCCCCGACACACGGACGCCGGCGTAGGGGCTCTTGATGGCCACCGCCGGCGGCGTGGTGTCCGCAACGTTGGCGACGTTGACGGTCACCGCTGCTGAGTCCGCGCAATTGCCGGCGGCGTCGCAAGCACGCGCGACCAGGCTGGCGGCGCCGTTGGCGACTTTGCCCGTGTCCCAGCTGAACGTGTACGGCGCGGCTGTGTCGGTGGCCAGCAGGCCGCCGTTGACCCGCAGCTCAACCTTGGCCACGCCGACGTTGTCGCTGGCCGCGACACTGACCGTCGCCAGGCCATTGACGGTCGAGGCGAGTAGCGGCGCTGAGATCGTTGCGGTCGGCGGCTGCGTGTCGGACGCGGGGGGCCTCGCCGCCACTGCAGCGTTGACGGCTGCAGCCGCATTGACCAGCCCATAGCCGTAGCGAGCATCGCGCCCTGCGGCGCCCAGGTCATCGGCGGTGGCATAGAGCAGGCTCTCAATCTGGCCGCTGCCCAATGCGGGATTCGAAGCCATCATCAATGCAATGACGCTGGCCGTCACAGGGCTGGCCACCGAGGTGCCCCACCAAGCGCCGTAACCGCCGCCTCGTGTCGTGCTCCAGATGTTCAAGCCGGGAGCCGACATGGCGACAAAGTTGCCCCAACTCGACCACGAGGTGATGAGGTCGTTGCTATCGGCCGCCGATACCGGGATCAACGCGCTCGTGGGTGTGTAGCCTTCATCCTGTCCGCGGTTGCCGGCAGCGACCACAACCAGAGCGCCCTTGCTCTTGGCGTAGTTGGCGGCACTGATGACGGCCGAGCTCTGCAGCAGTTGGTCGTAGCTGATGTTGATGACACGTGCGCCTCGGTCGGCAGCCCAAGTCACGCCCTGCGCAATTGCGCTCCAGTAGGCGTAGGCGTTGGCGTCGGCGATGCGCACGGGCATGATCTTGGATTGTCCCGCCGCCGCAGCGACGCCAAGTCCGTTGTTGTTCACCGCGGCGGCAGCTCCCGCCACGCCGGTGCCGTGGCCGTGCGCATCGGACGTGTTGCTGTTGTTGTCGATGAAGTTCCAGCCCGAGACGACGTTCGCTGCCAGGTCGGGATGGGTGCTGTCGACGCCCGTGTCGAGAATGGCGATCGTGACGCCAGCACCCTGCGACAAGTCCCAGGCGGCCGGCGCGCCGATGCGAGCCAGGTGCCACTCGCTGCCGAAGTAAGGGTCGTTGGCGACGGCCGTGGCGCGAACTTGCCGATCCAACTCAACGAACTTCAAATGCGGGTGACGCGCCAGCCTGGCCGCAACCGCCGTTTCTGAGGCATTGCCAGGGAGATCAACCAGATGCAGACCGCGCGCGGTGATCCTGCTCGCTTTGCCGCCTACGGCGTCGACGATGGCGCCGAGTTCCTCGTCGGTGAGGCCAGGGTTGGGCATCACGATCAGGCGGCTCTTGGCCCATGGCCCTTCGCTTGAGCGCTGCGGCGGTTCACCATGCGCGCCAAGGGCGATGCCGAGCAAGGCCGTGGCCAAGATTAGGTGCAAGTTCGCCACCAGACTAGCGGCCGAACGAGCGACCGTGAAGAGATTGAAGTTGCTTGACATACACAGATTCCGATAGTGTCCTGGCGGCATGCCCAGTTCGGGAACTGCGCTTCAATGTCGAGCCACATGGCACTGTGTTCCGGGTTCATGACGACCCCGGCGTTCGCCGCCTCAGGCGCTTTGCGCCTGCAGCTCAATCATCTCTGGCAGTCTCGCCGTCGTGGGGCAGGGCCCTTTAGACCGTTGACTTTGCGTCCCCCGCTTTCGCGAGGTTTGCCCTTTTCAGTGGTGCTCATTTTAGGACGGCAGCGCGTCGCGAAGGCGGGTTGGACGCCAACCGATACATATGTTGCCGATGCCGTTTTTGGCAATTTTGACCATTGAGCGGGCGCGCCTTGAGCCGCTCGTCGCACGGCAGCGCAGCTATGATGGCAGGCACCGCCCAGGCGGAGTTCGAGAGGTGTTCGCCGACAGGTATCCGCGTCGGTGCACTGGTCGAACTTGACTCAATGGAGAAGGAGCCGAGTCTTGTCCTACCGCCGAGCGCTCCCGTGGAATGATGCCCTCAGTGTCTTGAATGCCAGCGGCATAGCGGCCTGTACAGCGGCACTGGCTATTTTGTTGCTGCTGCCAGGATGCACTAACGAGCCCGGAACTGCGGTCGCCAGCGCTCCGGAGCCGGCCCTGGTGGAGCGCGGCGTCGACACACGCATCATCGAATACAAGAACACGCTGCAGCGCGACCCGTTCTCAGCTGAAGCGCGATTTGGCCTGGGCACAGTCTTTCTTGAGAAGACCGACTTGCGTGCGGCAGACAGCGAATTCAGCCGCGCCCTCGAGCTCGGCATGGACGCCAACATCGTCCTCCCGCAGCTGGCCCGCACCTGGATCTTGATGGGCCGGTCCAAGTCACTCATCGAGACGCACGCAAACACGCGCCTCAGCAATCCAAGCGCCGCTGCTGCGCTCAAAGCGGAACTCGCCATCGCGTACACCAACCGCGGTGAGCCGAAAAAGGCCAGAGAGGCCATTGATTCGGCCTTAAAGGACGATCCGACCTCGCCTGCGGCTAACGTCGTGCGTGCCCAATTTGCCATGGCGGAGAAGCGCGTCGACGATGCGCTGCGCATACTGGATGAAATTTTTGTGGCCCACCCTGGCGCCACCGACGCATGGAAGCTCAAAGGCGACATCCTGCTGTTGGCCAAAAGTGACGCTGTAGCCGCGACGGCGGCTTACGAGCAAGCGCTCAGGACCAACCCGCGGCATCTGCCATCGCATGCAACCTTGATTGCGATGGCGCTCGGTTCGCACGATTTGGCCGCTGCGCGTGCGCGGCTCAACAGTCTGGTCAATGTCGCGCCAGGCTATTTGCAGACCAATTTTTTCGAGGCCAAGCTGGCGGTAGCCAAGGGTGACTTCAAGGCGGCACGTGACGTCATCCAACAAGCCGTGGTCGACTACCCGACTGACTTGCGCTCGCTGATGTTGGCCGGCGAGGTGGAATTGAAGATGGGCGCCTTGCGCGCAGCGGAGGAGTACTTCACTCGCGCGATGGTCATCGCGCCCAACATGCCGCGTGTGCGGCACCTGATGGCACAGACCTACCTACGCCTCGGAACCCCGGACAAGGCCTCGGCGATCCTGGAGCCGATGGTGTCGCCCAAGCGCTCGGATCCCGTCGCACTTGCGCTTTCGGCTGAGGCCGCGCTGCAGTCGGGGTTGCCGATAGTCGCGAT
>JANMMH010000407.1:0-1925 GCA_031373055.1 Rubrivivax sp.
TTCCCGTTGACGGCGGCGGCGGGGGGGCTTGGGTGGCGGTGGCGAAATCATTCGCCCGCCACCTTCAAGTGCTAGCATTCAGACGTGAACAGCAAGCAGCAACGCACACTCGAAGCCGTCTTCGCCGAGCCTGTCAACGGCAACATCGAGTGGGCACGCATCGAGTCTTTGCTGGTGGCGCTGGGGTGCCGCGTGGTGCAGGGGGCGGGCTCATCAGTGAGTTTCGAGCACCAGGGCCGGCGCGCCACCTTTCATCGCCCGCACCCGGGCAAAGAAGCGCTGCGCTACCGCGTGCAAGCGCTGCGCGAGTTCTTGCAACAAATGGAGGTTCAGCCATGAGCAACACGATGTCGCACCGCGGCTATAGCGCCAGCATGAATTTCGACGCCGACGACAAGATCATCGTCGGGCGTGTGCTGGACATAGCCGACATCGTCGTCTTCCACGGCGAGTCGGTGGCCGAGTTCGAGGCCCACTTTCATGCGGCGGTTGACGACTACATCGCGGCCTGCGCGCGCCTGGAGCAAACCCCCGAGAAGCCAGCCAGCGGCAAGCTCATGCTGCGCGTGGCGCCCAGCGTTCACGCGGCGGCGCTGAAGGCTGCGGCGCGCAGTGGTGTGAGTTTGAACAAGTGGGCCGAGCAGGCGCTGAGTGTGGCCAGCGGCAAGACGCGACGGGTCAAGGCCAGCGCGTGAGTGCTGGCATGCCCGCACCGACCAGAGCGGCCACGGCTTTGCCGCGCTGAGGCGCATCTACGCCACCTGGACACAAGCCAACGCGCCTGTCCAAACGGCCAAGTCTCATGCGATCGACCGCAGCTTGGAATCAGGCCGCACGACCGCCAAAAGCGATGCGCTGAACGTTCGCGCGCAGGACCGGCAAGTCCTGCTCGACCATGTTCCACACGGCGTCTAGGTCGACGCTGAAATAGGCGTGAATCAGTCGGTCTCGTGCCCCGGCGATTTGTCGCCATGGCACGCCGGGCTCAGCCTGGGTCAGGCCAGCACTGAGGTTCTTCACGGCTCCGCCGATGATCTCCAGTGGTCAGTTCACGGCGCTTTGCGTCTTGCGGTCGCCCACGAAGGCAACGCGACCGTCGCGCGTGTAAGCCTCAATCTCGGCCACGGCGTCAAGCACGTGGCTGAGGAACAGCGCATCGCGCTCGTTCATACCGGCCGCGCTTCGGCCAGGATGCGCGGCTTCAGGGCGGGGTGCAGCTCGCGTTCGGTGCACAAATCGACCTTGACGCCCAGGGCACGGGATGGGCGCATGGCCTCACTCCGCCCGCAGCGGCGCATTCAGCGCCACCGCCGCCGGCACGCCACCACGCGCGCCGGGTACCACGCTGCCGTAGCGCTGCGCGAACACTGGTGGCAGCGGGCGCGCGTCCAGCGGCGCCAGCCACAGGCGCAGCAGGTGGCGGCGGCGCTCGGCCTCGGGCCAATCGGTAAAGGCCGTGCGGTCGTGCAGCAGGGTGTGGTTGTGCACGAGCTGGATGTCGCCTGGCGCGAGTGTCATGAGGAAGTGCAACTGCGGGTCGTTGGCGAGTTCATCGAAGTGGTCGAGTGCAACGACATGCGCAGGCGGCAGGGCCACCGAAGTCAAACGCGCGGCCCGCATCGAACCCTTGCGCTGGCTCACGCATCGCGCCGCCCACTCGTCGCCAGCAGCGCCTGTACCAGCGCGTCCACCCGGATCGGCTTGGTCACGTAGTCGTCCATGCCGGCGGCCAGGCATTGCTCGCGGTCGCCCTGCATGGCGTTGGCCGTCATGGCCACGATGCGCGGGCGTTCGTGTGGTTTCAGCTTGGACGTTATCTGGCGGCTCGCCTCCAGGCCGTCCATCTCGGGCATCTGCACGTCCATGAGCACCAGGTCGAAGGCTTGTTGCTGCACGCGCTCCAGCGCTTGCAGCCCGTTGACCGC
>JANMMH010000008.1:0-2983 GCA_031373055.1 Rubrivivax sp.
CGCGGGTTGTCCAGGCTTTGGATTTGCAAGTCGGCCAGCAAGAGCGGCAGGGCGCTTTGGCCGTCGAGCTCGACCACCAGGTTGCGCTCGGCGCGCGTGACCATGCGCGTGGGGCCGATGGGTTGGCAGCCTTGGCTAACACGTGAGATAAGCGTCACGTCGCGGGTGAAGGCCACGCCCGAGAGGCCGCCGCGCAGCACCTCGTCGGCGATGTGCAGGGTGCCATGGCGCGACGACGCCAGGCCACCGAAGAGGTAGCCAGTGGCCGTGCGCCGGCTCATCTCGGCAATCAGCTCGTCGATGTCGGGCGTGGCCGGGTCGGCGTGCACCAGCGCCGTGTAGGGCGCGATGTTGGAGAGCGGCCGCGCGCCCGAGAAGACCTCGAAGTGCGCGCGTGGCAGTGGTGCCAGCATCAACGCCAGCCCGGGCTCGTCGAAGTATTCGACGCCGGTGGCGGCGACGCCCAAGCCCACCGCGCCGACCCAGGCCACACCGGGCCAGCGCGTTTGTGCATCGGCCAGCAGCGAGGCCGCAGCACCGGCGTAGTGGTCGGTGAGGTAGATGAAGCCCAGCGTCGGCGCCGCGCGCGCGCCCGCGTTGCCGTGGGACAGCGCGGCGTCGATCTGCGCGGCGGCCAGCGCGAGCGCCGTGGCGGCATCAGGGTGCGTGGCGTGGCCGACGGTGAAGGCTTGCATGGGCGCGTGCGGGGCCGGCTTCAACGCTTGGGCTTTTTTGCGGCTGCCTTGCGGGCAGGCTTGATGGCGGTTTCGGCGACGGCTTGGGCGGCTTGGCTGCTGCTGTCTTTCATGGCCTTGCTGGCAAGCTCGGTGAACTGCTGCGTCAGCGCGCCCCACCATTGCATCGGGTCCACGGCAGGTGGTGCGGGAGCGGGAGCGGGAGCGAGCGCGGCTTCAGGCGCTGGGCTCGGCGCAGGGGCTGCTGCTGCGGCAGGCGCCTGGGGCGTGAGCATGAAGGCGTCGCGCATGCGGTCCAGCGGCACGTTCATGGTCTTCAGTGTGGCCAGCGTCATGCGCTGTACCTCCAGCGCCTGGATGCTGGCGGCCAAGAGCTTGGCGTTTTGCTCCAGCCAGAACTGCACGGTGCGTAGCTGCTCGATGCGTTTTTCAAGCTCGACCGGATCGAGCGTGGGCGCGATCCACTGGTTCATGCTGGGCAGCGCCTGGCCCGCACCTTTCATCAGGCCTTGCAGGAAGTCAAAACCGGGCACGAGCTTGGTGAAGTCGGTGGCACTGGGCATGGTCGTCTCCTTGGTTTGAACGGCGGCGTGCCATTGTGCGGCGCAAGCCGCACGCGCTCAACGCGGTATCACATTCGACATCACCACGCGCTCGACTTGAAAACCCATCTGCTGAAAGAGCCGCGGCAAAGCCTGCTCGCCCGTCATGTGCAGCGCGCCCACGGCAGCAAAGACCTTGAGATCACGGCGGTGCAGCTCGTCGATGCGCTTGGCCATGGGGGCGTTGCGCTCGTCGTTCATGCGCACCAGCGCGCGCCGGTCTTGCGCGTCGTCGGCACACTCGCACCAGCTGGCGTAGGCGGCGAGCTCGTCAAAGTCACCCCGCTCCCAGACGCTGGCCATGCGCCGCAACATGGCGCCCGCGCGGCCCTGTTCAAGCTGCGTCACGGCGCGTGCGAGCTGGCGCTCCAGGCTGTCGCCGGGCTCGGGCAGCATGGCCGCGAACTGTTGCGCCGGGGTTTCCAGTGAGAGCACATGTCGGTTGTTGGTCATCGCGAATCGCTTGAGAGCGACTTCCTGGCCGAAGGCCGGGTGCAGGCCTTCACGCTGCAGCACCCGCATCGTCAGGCCCATGGCCTGCATCAGCGGATGCATGGTGGCGATGCTGGCTTCTGGCAGGCAGGCCGCGCGCGCCAAGGCGGCCACGCGTTCGCGCAGTGCGTCGCTCAATTCGATGCGCAGTCCAGCGGCGAGCTCGGTCACCACTTTCACCAGGTCGCGCAGGATGTCGGGGTCACTCAGGTCCAGCTCCAGCGCCACCAGGTCGCTGTCTCGCGCGGCTTCTTTCACCGCCGGGCCGAGCTCGCGCCAGCTGGCCTGGCCCAGGTGCATGGTGGCGAAGAGGTAGCTCGTGCGGCCGTCGCGCGTCAGCCGCCACAGCAGGCCGCGGTTTTTGCCGTCGGCGGCGGGCAACTCGGCCGCACTGGGCGCTTCAGGCGGACAGTTCGTGGGTGTCTGTGCCCGTGCGTATGGCGTTAGCGCGACGACGGCCAGCCAAGCCAATGCCGCCGCGCGCCACCACGCCTTCAAGCCTGCACCACACGCTGCTCGATCGCACCGAAGAGGCTGCTGCCATCCAGTCCCATCATCTCGATGCGAATGCGATCGCCAAATTTCATGAACGCCGTTTTCGGCTCGCCGTGTTCGATGGTCTCGATGGCGCGCACCTCAGCCACGCAGCTCCAGCCGTGGCTCCAGTCCTTGTTGCTCACGGTGCCCGAGCCGACGATCGAGCCCGTACGCAGCCGCCGCGTTTTGGCCACATGCGCGATGAGCTGGCCGAAGTGAAACGTCATCTCCGGCCCGGCTTCGCAGCGGCCCACGCTCTTGCCATTCCAGTGGCTGTTCAGCGTGAGGTGCAGCCGCCCGCCCTGCCACGCGCTGCCCAGTTCGTCGGTCGTCACCGCCACCGGGCTGAAGGCCGTGGCCGGCTTGGCTTGCAGGAAGCCAAAGCCCTTGGCCAGCTCGCCGGGGATGAGGTTGCGCAGGCTCCAGTCGTTGGCCAACATCACCAGACGGATGGCATCCAGCGCCTTGGCTGGCGTCGTGCCCTGGGCCACGTCGGCGGTGACCACCGCGACCTCGGCCTCGAAGTCGATGCCCCAGGCTTCATCGGCAAAAGGCGCGTCTTGCATGGGGCCGAGCAGGTCGTCGCTGCCGCCTTGGTACATCAACGGGTCGCTGTAGAAGCTCTCGGGCACGGTGGCGCCGCGCGCCTTGCGCACC
>JANMMH010000027.1:0-2752 GCA_031373055.1 Rubrivivax sp.
AGGCACCTTGCCCGACGCGCCACTCATGCGCCCGTCGGTGACGAGTGCGACCTTGAAGCCTTTGCCTTGCAGCACGGCCAGCGGCGGCGTGAGCTTGTGCAGCTCGGGCATGCCGTTGGCCTGCGGGCCCTGGAAGCGCACCACGACGATGACGTCACGGTCGAGCTCACCCGCGCGAAAGGCCTGGTGCAGCGCCTCCTGGCTGGCGAAGACGCGCGCCGGCGCCTGCACCACGTGGTGGCCATCGGGCACGGCTGAAATCTTGATCACCGCGCGGCCGAGCTTGCCTTGCAGCAATCGCAGTCCGCCGCTGGGCGAAAAAGGCGCGTCGGCGGTGCGCACCACGCTGTCGTCGCCGCTGGCTTCGGGCAGTGGCTGCCACGTCAGCTTGCCATCGCTGTGCTGCGGCACTTGCGCGAAAGGCGTCATGCCGCCTGGGCTGACGGTTGCCACGTCGGCGTGCATCAAGCCGGCGTGCATCAGCTCGCGCAGCACGAAGGCCGGGCCACCGGCAGCCTGGAATTGGTTCACATCCGCTTGGCCGTTAGGGTAGACGCGCGCCAGCAAGGGCGTGATCGCAGAGAGCTCGGCGAAGTCGCTCCAGTCGATGAGGATGCCTGCGGCGCGCGCCACGGCCACCCAGTGGATGAGGTGGTTCGTCGAGCCACCCGTGGCCAGCAGTGCGGCCATGGCGTTGACGATGACGCGCTCGTCGACCAGGCGGCCGATGGGCATGAAGCGCTGCGCCTGCGTGATGCCCAGCGCCATGCGCACCGATTCACGGGTCAGCTGTTCACGCAACGCCGCGTGCGGGTGCACAAACGCCGCACCAGGCACATGCAAGCCCATGGCTTCGAGCAGCATCTGGTTGCTGTTGGCCGTGCCGTAGAAGGTGCAGGTGCCGGGGCCGTGATAGGCCGCGCTCTCGGCTTGCAGCAGCTCAGCTCGGCCCACCAAACCCAGCGCATGCTGCTCGCGCACATTGGACTTGGCGCCGTTGGACAAGCCCGTGCTCATGGGCCCGGCGGGCACGAAGACGCAGGGCAGATGGCCGAAATGCAGTGCGCCGATGAGCAGGCCCGGCACGATCTTGTCGCAGACACCGAGCAAGAGCACGGCGTCGAAGACATCGTGCGTCAGCGCCACCGCCGTGGCCATGGCAATGGTGTCGCGCGAGAAGAGGCTGAGCTCCATGCCGGGCTGGCCTTGTGTCACGCCGTCGCACATGGCCGGCACGCCGCCAGCCACTTGCACCGTGGCGCCGAGCTTGCGCGCTTCATCGCGAATCAGCGCGGGGAACGTTTCGTACGGCTGGTGCGCCGAGAGCATGTCGTTGTAGGACGTGACCACGCCGATGTGCGGCGCACGCTGGGCCACCACACGGAGCTTGTCGATCGCGGGCAGTGCCGCAAAGGCATGCGCGACGTTGGCGCAGCCCAGGCGGTCGCTGCCGCGTGGGCGCTCGACGAGCCGGGTGATGCGCGCGAGGTAAGCGCTGCGCGTGGGCTGGCTGCGCTGGCGGATGCGCTCGGTGAGCTGCATCAAGACGGGGTGCTGCGGTTTAGCCAAGTGGGTAGGCCGGTTTGGTAACTGACGATGCGATTATCTTGTAACTAAGTTTCAAGGTCAACACGCGGTCTGTGACTGTGACGGGCCACCGCGCTATCAACATCTCACTGCGGCTAAGCTGCGCAGCCATGAGCCTGGCCCCTGTCCCGACCCACCCCATCGACCCGAGCTTGATCGTGCGCGACCCCGCTGCCATGCTGGTGCGCCTACGCGCGCAGTGGCATGAGCTCACGCGGGGCCAGCCGCCCGCGCGGCGCGAGCTGTGGGTCTTCGGCTATGCCTCGCTGATCTGGCGGCCCGAGTTCAAGGCGGCCGAGCGCCGCGCCGCGCAGGTGCACGGCTGGCACCGCTCGTTTCGCATGCGCTCGCGCGTGAACCGGGGCAATGCTGAGGTGCCGGGGCTCGTCTTCGCGCTGATGCCAGGCGGCTCGTGCCATGGTGTCGTCTACCGGCTGCACAGCGCGCGGGCTGAGGAAGAGCTTGACCGACTGTGGGCGCGCGAAATGCCCACCGGCGTGTACGACCCACGTTGGCTGGCTTGCCGCACGGCGCAGGGCACCGTGCCGGCGCTGGCCTTCACCTTGAGCCGGCGCAGCGAGAACTTCATGGGCCCGATTGAAGACACGAAGATGCTGCACATCTTGCGCCACGCCAGCGGCCGCTACGGCCGCACGCTGGACTACCTGGCCGACACCGCGCGCTCACTGCATGAACATGGCCTGCGAGACCGGGAAATCGAGCGCTTGATGCGGCTGGCGCAAGCACATCGGCTGCTGCCGTGAGCTGAACTCAAAGCACCGAGCTTGACGCCGTCAACGCCGCCAGGTCGTCTTGCGTGTCGACGTCGACCAGCACGCCGGGGTCGTCGAGCTCTTCGCCGTGCACGGGATAACGCGCGACGATGCGCCGCGCGCCTTCGTCGCCGGTGAGGGCGATGAGCTCGGAATACAGCTCGGAGCCAAAGCCCACGGGGTGGCCACGCCGGCCGCGGTACTGGGCGTAGACGACGGCATGGCGCTCAAGTGCGGCGGCCACGGCGCGCAAGGTCTGTGCGCGCACCATGGGCATGTCGCCTGGCAGGATCAACCAGCCGCCGGCATCAGGGCGCTCGCCCACACCCGCCGCGATGGAATGCCCCATGCCACGGCTGGCCTCGGCCAGCGAGAGCACGACGATGTCGCGC
>JANMMH010000028.1:0-15219 GCA_031373055.1 Rubrivivax sp.
GTCGCGACGAGACCTTCATGGGCCTGTCCGGCCTGGGCGACCTGGTGCTCACCGCCACGGGCGCTTTGTCGCGCAACCGCCGCGTCGGCTTGGCGCTGGCGGCGGGGCAAAGCTTGGCGCAGGTGTTGGCTGAACTCGGCCATGTTGCCGAGGGCGTTTACAGCGCTGCCACAGTGGCGGCACGAGCGCGCGCGCTCGGGGTCGAGATGCCGATCTGCGAGGCAGTCGTCGATGTGCTTGAAGCTCGGCTTTCACCCGCGATGGCCATCCGCCAGCTGATGTCGCGCCAGCCGCGCGCGGAGCGTCACCTACCGTCGGCGTAGCCGAGCTGTCGCCACGCGTCAAACACCGCCACCGCCGCGGCATTGCTAAGGTTCAAGCTCCGCTGACCAGCGCGCATCGGTAGGCGCACACGCTGTGCGGGCGGAAAGCTCTCGCGCAGCGCCTCGGGCAGGCCCGCCGTTTCGTTGCCGAAGACCAGCCAGTCGCCGCGCTGCCATTGCATGGTCGAGAGCATTTGACTGCCGCGCGTCGTGAACGCAAAGCAGCGTGCGAAGTTGGGCTGCTCGGTTTCAAGCAATGCCGCCCACGAGGCATGGCGTTTGACGCTGGTGTACTCGTGGTAGTCCAGCCCAGCACGTTTGAGCTGGCGGTCGTCCATTGAAAAGCCTAGTGGCTCGACCAGGTGCAAGTGGCAGCCCGTGTTGGCCGCAAGGCGAATCACGTTGCCGGTGTTGGGCGGGATTTCAGGGGCGACGAGCACGATGTGGAACATGGCGATTCATTGTGCGGGCGTGCGCGCCAGCACCCAGATTTCAACCGCCGCCACGCCCGCGCGCAACAAGGCCTGGCTGGCCTCTTCGGCGGTGGCGCCTGTGGTCATGACGTCATCCACGAGCGCAATACGCCTGCCGCGCAGCGCGGCCTGCTGCGCCGTCGGCACGACAAACGCCGCGCGCAGATTGGCGCGGCGCTGGGCACGGCCGAGCTCGGTTTGATGGGCGGTGTCGACCACGCGCTCCAAGGCGTGCGCCTTGGTGGCCAGGTGCAGCGTCGCGGCCACGCGCCGCGCCAATTCCCAGGCTTGGTTGAAGCCGCGCTCGGCCATTCGTGCCTGCGAAAGCGGCACAGGCAGCACGATGTCCGGCAAGGGGTTGCCGCTGGACTGCACGGCACGCGCCAGCACGCCCGCCAGCGGCGCGGCCAGCTCCACCACGCCGTGGTACTTCAAGCTGACGATCAAGTGGTCCCACGGGAAGGCGTAGTCCACGGCACAGACGGTGTGCGTGAAGGCGGGAGGCTGGCGTTGACAATCGCCACACCGAGTGGCGCTGCCCACCAGCACCAGCGCGCAGCCCATGCAGCGCAGTTGCGGCATCGCCAAGCGCTCAAGGCAAGGTGCACACAGCCGCGCATCTGCCTCACGCCGGCAGATTTCGCACAGCGTGAAGAGCGGCTTCAGCCGGGATCGCAATGCGCTGGGCCATGGCATCGGCTCAATATACTGGCCGCCATGGCCGCCGATGCTGGTACCTCACGACCTGTCGACGCCAAGGCTCTGGCGCGCATCGCCACGCGGCTGCAGGCCGCCGCCGAGCCTCCTTGGCTGCACGGCGAAGTGGCGCGGCGTATGGCCGAGCGGCTGCCCTTGATGCGCCGTCAGCCACAGCGCATCGTGCAGTGGCACGCCGGGCTCGGCGCCAGCGGCGATCTGCTTCGCAAAGCCTGCCCGAAGGCGAATCTTGTCGAGGTTCGCGCAGCGCCAGGCGCACGCTCACATGAAGCACCGCGCGCTTGGTGGCCGCCCAGCCGCTGGTCGCGCGCGGCGGCGTCAGTGACGCCAGATGAGGTGGCCGACGCCAGCGCCGACATGCTGTGGAGCAACATGGGCCTGCACTTCGAGTTCGACATCGAAGCCCTGATGCAGCGCTGGCGCCGCGCCATCGTGGTCGACGGCTTCTTGATGTTTTCGACTCTGGGCCCGGGCAGCCTGGCGAGCTTGCGCCGTCTTTATCGCCAGCGGCATTGGCCCGCGCCGATGGCGCCGCTGGTGGACATGCACGACCTGGGCGACATGCTGGTGCACGCCGGTTTTGCCGAGCCGGTGATGGACCAGGAACTGCTGACGCTGACCTGGGCCACGCCTGCGGCCATGGTCGCCGAGCTGCGAGGCCTCGGCGGCAACGCCGACCCACAGCGCTTCGCGGGCCTGCGCACACCACGTTGGCGCGCCGAGCTCGACGCCGCCTGCGCCGACTTGCGCGGTGCCGACGGCCGCCTGCGCCTGGAGCTCGAAGTGGTCTACGGCCACGCCTTTTGCGCCGCGCCGCGCGTGCCTGTGCGCAGCGAAGCCGCAGTGAGCCTGGAGCAGATGCGCAGCATGCTGCGCGGTACCCATGAGGCCGGTCCGGACCATGGGCTGCGATAGAATTCACAGCGTTTGACACAGCGTACCCAGCAAGAGTCGGCCATGCCGCCGCTCAGCCAAGCGAGTGACGCGGCGAACACAACCTACATGCCCATCTCCCTGCCTCCTCCCCACTGGACACCAAGTGCTGCCACCGCAGCGGCTGCGCCATGGCGGCCATGGTTGAGCAGCTCGCACGGTGAAGCTGCGGGCGCAGGTGGCGCCAGGCGCTGGGAGATGAAGCGCAACTGCTCGATCACACCCAACCAGTTGCTGGCCGTTTACCTCGGGCTGTGCGCGGTGTCGCTGGCCATCGGCGTCTTCTTCCTGGTGCAGGGCGCGGCTATGGTGCTGGGCTTTGCCGGGCTTGAGTTGGTGCTCGTGGGCGCGGCGATGCTGGTCTTTGCGCGCCACGCGGGTGACCGCGAAAGCGTCAGCCTGCACGGCCGGCGGGTGCAGGTCGAGCAGCTCGACGCCGGTGTGCTGTCACGTAGCGAATTCCGTGCCGAATGGCTGCGGATTGAGCCCGCCGCCGGCCAGGGCTCGCTGATCGAACTCTCAGGCCAAGGCCGCAGCATCAAACTCGGCCGCTTTGTGCGCCCGGAACTTCGCACCGAGTTAGCCAGCGAGTTGCGCCAGGCCCTGCGCCGCGCCTGCTTGTGCGAGCCGCACGACCATCACGCACCCCCACCACCCACCACAAGATGACGACGATGACCTCAGCTTGGCACAGAACCCACCGCGCCTTGGCGGGCGCCGGCGCGATGTTCGCGACCTCGGCCGCCATGGCCGTCAACAACCTGCCTGGCGGGCCGGCCGTCAACCAGCTTGATCTGCACCCACCGGCAAGCAAGATTGCTGCGCAGCAGATGTGGATGCACGACGTCATGCTCATCGTGTGCCTGGTGATCTTCGTCGCCGTCTTCGGCGTGATGTTTTATTCGATCCTCAAGCACCGCAAGTCGGTGGGCCACAAGGCCGCCAACTTCCACGAGAGCGTGGCCGTCGAAATCGCCTGGACGGTGGTGCCCTTCATCATCGTCATCGGTATGGGCGCGTTGGCCACGCGCACCGTGGTGGCGATGAAAGACACCTCCAACGCCGACCTCACCATCAAGGCCACGGGCCACCAGTGGAAGTGGGGCTATGACTACCTCAAGGGTGAAGGCGAGGGCATCAACTTCCTGGCCGCCCTGGATGCGGCCCATCGCGAGATGTCCGACTCGGGCAAACCATCCGGCGACGACGACCTGTTCAAGGTCGACAACCCGCTGGTCGTGCCGGTGAACAAGAAGGTGCGCATCATCACCACCGCCAACGACGTCATCCACGCCTGGATGGTGCCCGCGCTGGGCGTCAAGCAAGACGCCATTCCCGGCTTCGTGCGCGACACCTGGTTCCGCGCTGAAAAAACCGGCGACTTCTATGGCCAGTGCGCCGAGCTGTGCGGCAAAGAGCACGCCTACATGCCCATCCACGTGAAGGTGGTGAGCCAGGCCGACTACGCACTGTGGGTCGATGGCAAGAAGAAAGCCATGGCCGCTTTGGCCGACGACCCCTCTAAGGTCTGGAAAATTGAAGAGCTGCTGGCGCGCGGCGAGAAAGTCTACGCCGCCAACTGCGCGGCCTGCCACAAGGCCGACGGCAAAGGTGCCGGCCCGATCAAGGCGCTCGACGCCAGTGCCATCGTCTTGAGCGACCCCGCCAAGCAGATCCAGATCCTGCTCAACGGTGCGGCCGGCGGCGCCATGCCGGCTTGGAAGACGCTGTCCGACACCGAGATCGCGGCCGTGGTGACCTACACCAAGAATTCGTGGAGCAACAAGACCGGCAAGCTCGTGCAGCCCGCCGAGATCGTTGCCGCGCGCAAGTAAGAACGTCGAGGAGATTTCATGAGCGCAGTACTAGACCAACACGGCAAGCCGGGCCACGGCCACGACCATCACGCCGACGACCACGACCACCACGGCGCTCCGCACGGCTGGCGCCGCTGGCTCTACGCCACGAACCACAAGGACATCGGCACGATGTACCTGTTGTTCAGCTTCGCGATGTTCATGTTCGGCGGCGTGCTGGCACTGGCCATCCGCACCGAGCTGTTCCAGCCGGGCCTGCAATTCGTGAATCCGGAACTGTTCAACCAGTTCACCACGATGCACGGGCTGATCATGGTCTTTGGGGCCATCATGCCGGCCTTCGTGGGCTTTGCGAACTGGATGATCCCGCTGCAAATCGGCGCGGCCGACATGGCCTTTGCGCGCATGAACAACCTCAGCTTCTGGTTGTTGATCCCCGCCGCCGCCATGCTCGCCGCCGCCTTCTTCGTACCCGGAGGCGCGCCCGCTGCAGGCTGGACGCTCTACGCGCCGCTGACGCTGCAAATGGGCCCGTCGATGGACATGGCGATCTTCTCGCTGCACATCATGGGTGCCAGCTCCATCATGGGCTCGATCAACATCGTGGTCACCATCCTCAACATGCGCGCGCCGGGCATGACGCTGATGAAGATGCCGCTCTTTGCGTGGACCTGGCTCATCACCGCGTATCTGCTGATCGCCGTGATGCCAGTGCTGGCCGGTGCCATCACCATGACGCTGACCGACCGCCACTTCGGCACCACCTTCTTCAACCCCGCCGGCGGTGGCGATCCGGTGATGTACCAGCACATCTTCTGGTTCTTCGGCCACCCCGAGGTCTACATCATGATCTTGCCGGCCTTCGGCATCGTCAGCGCCATCATCCCGGCCTTCGCGCGCAAGCGGCTTTTTGGCTACACGTCGATGGTCTACGCCACGGCCTCGATCGCCATCCTCTCGTTCATCGTCTGGGCGCACCACATGTACACCACCGGCATGCCGGTCACGGGGCAGCTCTTCTTCATGTACGCCACGATGCTGATCGCCGTGCCCACGGGCGTGAAGATCTTCAACTGGATCGCCACCATGTGGCGCGGCTCGATGACCTTCGAGACGCCCATGCTCTTCGCCGTGGGCTTCCTCTTCGTCTTCACGATGGGCGGCTTCACCGGCCTGATCCTGGCCATGGCGCCGATCGACATCCAGTTGCAGGACACCTACTACGTCGTCGCCCATTTCCACTACGTGCTGGTGGCCGGCTCGCTTTACGGCATGTTTGCCGGCTACTACTACTGGTCACCGAAGTGGACCGGTGTGATGTACAACGAGACGCGCGGCAAGATCCACTTCTGGGGCTCCTTGATCTTCTTCAATGTGACCTTCTTCCCCATGCACTTCCTGGGTCTGGCCGGCATGCCGCGGCGCTACGCCGACTACCCGCTGCAGTTCACCGACTTCAACATGCTGGCCAGCGTCGGCGCCTTTGGCTTTGGTTTGATGCAGGTGTATTTCTTCCTCTTCGTCGTCGTGCCGATGATGCGCGGCAAGGGCGAGCCGGCACCGGCCAAGCCTTGGGAAGGCGCTGAAGGCCTGGAGTGGGAGCTGCCCTCACCCGCGCCGTGGCACACCTTTGAGACGCCGCCCAAGCTCGACGCCACGGCCACGCGGGTCATCGGCTAAACGTCTCTCCCGCATGAGCCACCCCGATCGCGAAACACAGCGCAAGGCCAACGTCAGGCTGGGCCTGATCCTGGCCAGCCTGGCCCTGCTCTTCGCGGCGGGTTTCGTCGTCAAGATGCTCTGGCTGGGCCGCGCATGAAGCTGGCGTTGCTGCACAACCGCCGCCTGCTGACCAAGCTTTTGGTCGTGGTGGTGATGATGTTTGGCTTTGGCTACGCGCTGGTGCCCATGTACCGCGCCATCTGCGACGCGTTGGGCATCAACGTGCTGAGCCTGTCAGACCAGCGCATCGCAACCGGCAGCTGGGGCGCCGGGCGCGAAAAGCCTAACACGCAAATTGACACCACACGCACCATCACGGTGGAGTTCGACGCTAACGCGCGCGGGCCGTGGGACTTCAAGCCGGCGCAAAGCTCGGTGCAGGTGCACCCGGGGCAGCTCGTCACGGTGATGTACGAGTTCAAGAACAAACAAAACCGCAGCATGGCCGCGCAGGCCATCCCGAGCTACGCGCCGATGCAAGCCGGCCAGCACTTCACCAAGCTCGAGTGTTTTTGCTTCGCTGAACACATGTTGGCGCCGGGCGAAAGCAAGCAGTGGCCGGTGGTATTTGTCATCGACGCCAAGTTGCCCAAGGACGTGACGACCATCACCTTGTCCTACACCTTCTTTGAAGTCGGCGGCAAGGTGCCGGCGGCGCCGCTGGCATCACTCAAGCCCGCAAAGGCCGGCGTATGAAGCCGACCGACGTGAAGGCGGACGGCACGTTCCTGCAAACCGTGGGCGCTGTGGCCTGGTCGTTTTTCGGCGTGCGCCGCGCGGCCGATTACGAGCGCGACGCGCAGCGGCTCAACCCCAAGCACGTGGTCATCGCTGGCGTCGTCGGCGCAGTGCTTTTCATTGCCGTGTTGGTGATGTTGGTCAAGTGGGTGGTCGGCAGCGGCGTTGCCGCGTGATGACCACCGTCAAGCAATTGTTGAATCTGGATCCAGGAGAACACCCAAGATGTCGGCCATGACGCCTGCGGGCAGCGCCCCGTACTACTTCATCCCCCCGCCTTCACGCCACCCGGTGATGGCGGCGTTCGGGCTCTTCCTCGTCATCCTCGGTGGGGGCCAGTGGATCAACGGCTCGGGCTGGGGCAAATGGGCCGTGCTCGTGGGCCTGGTCTTCTGGGCTGCGGTGCTGTACCAATGGTTCAGCGACGCCATCGCCGAGAGCGAAGCGGGCCAATACTCCGACCGCGTCGACGTCTCCTTCCGCTGGAGCATGAGCTGGTTCATCTTCTCCGAGGTGATGTTCTTCTCGGCTTTTTTTGGTGCGTTGTACTGGGCGCGCGTGTTCTCGGTGCCGATGCTCGGCGACCTGAATCACCAGGTGCTGTGGCCTGACTTCAAGGCCATCTGGCCGAGCGCGGGTGGCACGGCCTCACCGGCGGGCACCATCGAGCCTTTCGGCGTCATTGGCCCGTGGCCGCTGCCGACCATCAACACGGCGCTGCTGCTCACCTCGGGTGTGACGCTGACCATCGCGCACCACGCCTTGATCGCCGGCCAGCGCGCCAAGACGATTGCCTGGATGTGGGTCACCGTGATCCTGGGCGCCACCTTCGTCGGCGTGCAGGCTTACGAGTACATGCATGCCTACCAAGATCTGAACCTCAAGCTCAGCTCGGGCATCTTTGGCTCGACGTTTTTCATGCTCACCGGCTTTCACGGCTTCCACGTGTTCGTGGGTATGTTGATGTTGACCTTCATCACGCTGCGCTTGATGAAAGGCCACTTCACGGCGGAGCGCCACTTTGGTTTCGAAGGCGCCGCTTGGTACTGGCACTTTGTGGACGTGGTGTGGCTGGGCTTGTACTTCCTGGTCTATTGGCTATAGGCCACGCGACGGCACCTCATCGAAACGCCGCGCATGCGGCGTTTCGTCCTTTAGATGCCGATGGGGATGCCGCCAGGCCGCACCCAGCCCATATACCAGCTCAGCAAAATGAAGAGAAACAGAGCCACCGACAGACCCACGCGCACGGCCAGCGCGCGCGCCATGCGTTGATCGCGGCTGCGGCCGTCGTCGCCCTTCTTGAGCATGAAAAAACCCGCACTTGCCAGTGCAACGAGCACCGCCACCAGCATCAAGATCATGATGATTTTCATGAGGCGGCATTCTCCCACCGGGCTGGCGTGAGCCAGGGCGCTGCATGAAGTTCGAGCGCGTGGTGATCCTGCTGGCCGCGCTGGCCACGACGGCGGCGACGGCACGCCTGGGCTGGTGGCAGCTCGACCGCGCGGCGCAAAAGCTGGCCTTGCAAGTGGCCATCGAAACCAGGCGCGAACTGCCGCCGCTTTCGGCCACCGAGCTCGCGCGCGACGGCGCACAGGCCGCCGCTCAGCACCATCGCCGCGTCGAGTTGCGTGGCCGCTGGCTGGCTGAATCCACGCTTTACCTCGACAACCGCCAGATGAAGGGCCGGCCCGGCTTCCTGGTGCTAACGCCCATGGTGCTGGGCGACGGAGGGGCGGTGGTGGTGCAGCGCGGCTGGCTGCCGCGTGAGTTTCTTGAGCGCACGAGCGTGACTGCACCTGCCTTGCCGGAAGGCGACGTGACCCTGGTGGCGCGCATTGCCCCGCCGCCATCGCGCCTATACGACCTTGGCGCCGATGGCACAGGGGCGATCCGTCAAAATCTCGACCTCACTGCGTTTGCTGCGGAGATTGGCCACCCGCTTCGCCCGCTGTCCTTGCTGATGCTGGCGCCAACGGCTGGCATGGCGAGCGATACCTTGCAGCGCGACTGGCCACAACCCGCCGCCGACGTGCACAAGCACTACGGCTACGCCTTCCAGTGGTTTGCGCTGGCCGTGCTGACGCTGGCCCTCTATGTGTGGTTCCAACTCATTCGCCCCCGCCGTGCCCGAACACTTGCCTGAACCTTTGACCCTGACCGTGCACAACGTGGCTACGCCTGGCGCTGACGACCCCTCGCGGCGCACGCGCTTGGGCCGCTGGAAGATGCTGCTGGTGCTGGCCGTCTGCGCCGCGCCCGTCATCGCCTCGTACCTGACCTACTTCGTCATCAAGCCCGACACGCGCAGCAACTACGGCGCCTTGATCACGCCCGTGCGCGCCATGCCGGGCCTGGCGCTGACGGCGCTGGACGGTAGCGCCGTGGCCGCCAGCTCGCTCAAAGGCCAGTGGCTGCTCGTGGTGGCCGCGCCTTCAGGCTGCGACGCTGCCTGCGAGAAGTTACTTTTCATGCAGCGCCAGCTGCGCGAAATGCTAGGGCGTGAACGCACGCGCATCGACAAGGTGTGGCTTGTCACCGACGCCGGCGCCGTCAATCAGCCGCTGCGTGAAGCGCTGGCATCCGTGCCCGCCATGCACATCTTGCGCGCCGATGCGGTGGCAGTATCTCAGTGGTTAGCACCCGCAGCCGGCCAGGCCTTGCAAGACCACCTCTTCCTGGTCGACCCGCACGGCAACTGGATGATGCGCATGCCGGCTGCGGCCGAGCCCGCGCGCGTCAAACGCGACCTCGATCGGCTGTTGCGCGCCTCGGCTTCGTGGGACCGCGCTGGGCGTGGTCAGCAGCCTTGATCGTCTGCCCCTAAGCCGATGAACAGCGTGCCGTTGGTCGACTTCGCACCGATGCTGCGCATCGCGCTGCTGGTGGGCGTGATGGCGCTGCTGCCGCTGTCTTACGTGTGGCTTCGCAGTCGCGGCGCGCAGCCACGCCAGCGCCTGGCCACGCTGACGGCGATCACGCTTTTCCTCACCTTCGATCTCATCGTATTCGGCGCGTTCACGCGCCTGTCCGACAGTGGCCTGGGCTGCCCCGACTGGCCGGGCTGCTACGGCCAGGCCAGCCCGCTCGGCGCCGTGGGCGACATCCGCCTGGCGGAGCAACTGGCGCCCACCGGCCCGGTGAGCTGGGGCAAGGCCTGGATCGAGATGATCCACCGCTACCTGGCCATGACCGTGGGCGTGCTCATTTTGGTGATGGCCCTGGTGAGCTGGCTTGAACGCCGCCAACTGCCTTTCTCGCCTTGGTGGCCCACGCTCACCTTGGCGTGGGTGCTGGTGCAGGGGCTTTTTGGCAAGTACACGGTGACACTCAAGCTCTACCCGGCCATCGTCACGCTGCACTTGCTGGGCGGCATGCTGCTGCTGGCAATGATGGCGGCGCAGCACGAGGCTTTTGCGCAGCGGGTCTCGCCGCTGACGCAGCGCACGCGGCGCGTGTTGCTCGCAGTGCTCGCTGCCCTGGTCGTGCAGATCGCGCTCGGCGGCTGGGTCAGCACCAATTACGCCGTACTGGCTTGTCGCGAGTTCCCGCTGTGCAATGGCCAGTGGTGGCCCGAGACGGACTTCGCCAGTGGCTTCACGGTGTTGCGCGAGCTTGGCCGTGCGGGCGACGGCACAGCCCTGTCGATGGCGGCACTGGTCGCCATCCATATGGCGCACCGCTGGTTCGCGCTGGTGGTCACGCTGCTCATGCTGGGGCTGGTGTGCTGCCTGTGGCGCGAACAAGGCCCGACACCTCGGCGCTTCGCCTGGCTCTTGCTCGCCTTGCTGCTGGCGCAGCTGCTCAGCGGCTTGTCCAACGTCGTGCTCGGTTGGCCGCTACCCGCCGCGCTGGCGCACTCGGCAGGTGCTGCCGCGACAGTGCTGGCACTCGTGATGTTGTGGGCTCGTGGCCGGCTCGCTGCTCGGGCTACCTAGAATCGCCCCTCCCATGTCACAGACCCTTGCCGTCCCAGCCGCCGCCAGCTCACGCTGGTCGCAGTTCTACGCGCTGACGAAACCGCGCGTAGTGCAGCTCATCGCCTTTTGCGCGCTGATCGGCATGCTACTGGCGCAACCCGGCTGGCCAGACCTCGGACGCGTGGCGCTGGCCACACTGGGCATCTGGCTGGTAGCCGCAGCTGCGGCGGCGTTCAACTGCGTGGTCGAGCAGCGCATCGACGCGCGCATGGCGCGCACCGCCTGGCGCGCCACAGCCAAAGGTGAACTCGACAACCGTCAGACCTTGCTCTTCTCAGCCCTCTTGTGCGGCGCCGGCATGGCGGTGCTGTGGCTGTGGGTCAACGCGCTGACGATGTGGCTGACGCTGGCCACCTTCATCGGTTACGCCGTCATCTACACGGTGGTGCTCAAGCCGCTGACGCCGCAGAACATTGTCATCGGCGGCGCCTCGGGTGCCATGCCGCCGGTGCTGGGCTGGGCGGCGATGACGGGGGTCGTCGGCCCCGAGGCTCTGATGCTGTGCCTGATCATCTTCCTGTGGACGCCGCCGCACTTCTGGGCGCTGGCGCTGTACCGCGCCGAGGACTACCGCAAGGCCGGGCTGCCCATGCTGCCCATCACACACGGCCCCGAGTTCACGCGCTTGCAGATCCTGCTCTATACCTTCGTGCTCTTCGCCGCCACGTTGCTGCCCTTTGTGCACGGCATGAGCAGCTGGATTTGCCTCGCCAGCGCGGTGGTGCTCGGCGCCATGTTCATCGCCTACGCGTTTGCGCTGTGGCGCGAGTACAGCGACGCGCTAGCGCGCAAGACCTTTCGGTTTTCGATCTGGCATCTGTCGCTGCTTTTCGCGGCGCTCTTGCTCGACCACTACCTGCTGCCATGAGCGCACATCTTGGGCGTTATGTGCTGCTTGCGGCTTTGACGCTCGCGCTGGCGGCGTGCCAGAAGTCCGAGACTCCGACAGCACCTTCATTCAAAGCCATCGACATCACCGGCGCCGACTACGCGCGTGAGCTGGGCCTGCCCGACGCCGACGGCAAACGCCGCGTGCTGGCCGACTTTGCGGGCAAGGTGGTCGTCGTCTTCTTCGGCTTCATGCAGTGTCCCGATGTCTGCCCGACCACGCTGCTGGAGCTGGCCGCCGTGAAAAAGGCACTCGGCGCGGATGGCGCGCGCGTGCAGGGCATCTTCATCACCGTCGACCCCGAGCGCGACACGCCCGAGATGCTGAAGGCCTACGTCAACAACTTCGGAGCCGACTTCGTGGCCTTGCGCGGCACGGTGGACGAAACCAAGGCGGTGGCCAAAGGCTTCAAGGTCTACTTCGCCAAGGTGCCGGGCAAGCTTGAGGGCAGCTACACCATGGATCACACGGCGGGCTCATACGTCTTTGACACCCAGGGCCGCGTGCGCCTCTTCACGCGCTACGGCACGGGTGCCGAGGCGTTGACGCACGACTTGAAGGTGTTGCTCGCGGCCAAGCCTTGAGGCTTGGTGCGTTTCAGCCGCTGATCAGCGCGTCGGCCTCGATGGCCTTGCGCATCTTTTTGAGTGCCGCCACTTCGATCTGCCGAATCCGCTCAGCGCTGACGCCGTACTCGGCCGCCAGGTCGTGCAGCGTCATGCCACCCGAGCTGTCGTCGTTGACCTTGAGCCAGCGCTCTTCCACGATGCGCCGGCTGCGCGCGTCCAGCGTGTTCAGCGCCTGCGTGATGCCGTCGCTGGACATCCAGTCGCGGTGCTGGGCTTCGAGCGCGCGTGTCGGCTCGGTGCTGTCGTCGGCCAGGTAGGCGATGGGCGCATAGGACTCTTCGCCGTCGTCGTTGGTCGGCTCCAGGGCGACGTCACCGCCACCCATGCGCGTTTCCATCTCGATGACTTCTTCCGGCTTGACGTTGAGCTCACGCGCGACCTTGGCCACCTCGATTGGCGTGAGCGTATTGCGGTGCGTGTCGGCGTCGAGCGCTTCTTCTTTCAGGCCTTGTTTCATCGAGCGCAGGTTGAAGAAGAGCTTGCGCTGCGCCTTGGTCGTGGCCACCTTGACCATGCGCCAGTTCTTCAGGATGTACTCGTGAATCTCGGCGCGAATCCAATGCAGCGCATAGCTCACCAGGCGCACGCCTTGTTCGGGGTCGAAGCGCTTCACTGCCTTCATCAGGCCGACGTTGCCTTCTTGGATGAGGTCGCCCTGCGGCAGGCCGTAGCCCATGTACTGGCGCGACACCGAGACCACCAAGCGCAGGTGCGACAACACCATGCGGCCGGCGCATTCCAGGTCGCCGTGGTCGCGCAAGCGCCGCGCGAACGCGAGTTCTTCCTGCTGCGTGAGCATGGGTAGCCGATTCGCGGCACTGATGTAGGCGTCAAGGTTGCCCAGCGAAGGCACTAAAGCCCAAGGGTCGCGGACAGACAAGGCGGTGACAGTGGTCATGTTCGTAGACGCTCCGAAGCGGGCCGGGGCCCGAAAGTGCCAGCATGTTAGCACTCCGTGGGCGGGAGTGCTAAGGCTGGTGCGTGCAGCCTTGCGCAAGGTCACGAATAGATGTGAATGTGAGCGCAGGCTCCCAGCCTGAGATCGCAATTTCAAGACCTCGAAGGTACGGTCCCCTGCGCCGGCACGACACCGGGTGCACGCGTCACACGCACCTTGCTGCCCGTGGTGACGATGATCACGGGGTCGCCAGGGTTCAGGGTCTCGCCGGCTTTGGCTTGAACGATGGCGCGCCTCTCGCCGCCCTTGAGCTGCACCAGGATCTCGACCGCCTCTTCGCGCGTGGCGCTGCGCTCGACAGCGTTCCCCACCACCGCGCCGACCACGGCACCGAGCACGCCCACCGCCACGGCCTCACGCCGGCCGCCCACGGACGAGCCGGCGACGCCGCCGATCACGCCACCGGCGGCCGCGCCAACGCCGCTTTGGTTGCCTTCCACGGTGACCGGCCGCAGCGAGAGCACCACGCCGTCGATCACCGTCGACATCTGCTGCGCGTCACGCCGGCTGATGACATCCGGGCTGGTGGTCGTGCAGGCGCCCAAAAGAATCGTGGCGGCGAGGGCGAAGGTGGTGAGCGTCAAACGTGTCGTCATGGCGGGTCCAGGTTGGAGGCAGGGTTTGCGCGTGGTGGGAGCACGCCATCGCGGCAAGAGTTCCCGGCGCCCAGGCGACGAAGCCTGTGTGAAGCGCTAGCCGTGCAGCCGGCTACTGCGCGGCACCGAGGCCAGCAGAAAGTCCATCTGGTCGACGACGATGCGCCGCCCACGCAGGATCATGTCCTCATGCAGACTGGGCACGTAGGGCAGATACATCAGGCTCATGCGCGCTTCTTCGGGCAGGCGGTTGCCCTTGTGGCCGTTGCAGCCGCGACAGGCGGTGATGCAGTTCATCCAGGTGTCATGCCCACCGCGCGAGACCGGCACGATGTGTTCGCGCGTCAACTCATCCAGATGAAAGTGCCCGCCGCAGTAGGCGCAGACCTGACGGTCGCGCACAAAGAGCTTGCTGTTGGTCAGCGCCGGCGCCTGACGCCAAGCGCGTGACGGAATGACGCCTCGCACGGCGATGATGGGGTGCACGTCGATGCGCGACTGGATGCCCGTGCTGCGCTGGATGCCGCCCCGCAATACCTGGAAGGCGTCACCCAGCGTCCAGGCCACCGCGTCGCTGGCGTACAGGATCGCAGCCTCACGCGCGGCGATCCACGCTTGGGGCCGGCCTGAAATGTCGAGCTGCAGCACGTCCATGCGCCTGAGGGTAACCAACTTGTTGCATTCGCTCAATGACAGTCTTCCCGGCCTGCGTGCGTCCAGAAGATCCCAGCCCGGAGCGCGGGCCGTGAGGTTCTAGGCGCACCGGCCTAGAAAAAGCTGGCCCCACGCGCACTGGGCCCGGCGTCTTCTGCGCAAAATAGAACGACCGTTCGTTTCATTGCGAGACCTGCTTGAGTCACCTGCCGACCGCCACTGCCGCGCGAGCCACCAGCCCAACCCGGCACCAGCTCAAGGGGCAGCAAACGCGCGCGGCCATTCTTGAAGCTGCACTGGCGCAGGCCTCGCACATGGGGCTCGAAGGTCTGTCGATCGGCGCGCTGGCCGACGTGACGCAGATGAGCAAGTCGGGCGTCTTTGCCCACTTCGGCTCGCGTGAAGAGTTGCAGATCTCGGTCATCCGCGAGTACCACACGCGATTTGAAGAGGAAGTCTTCTTCCCCTCGATGGCCGAGGCCCGCGGCCTGCCACGCTTGCAGGCGCTGTTTGAGCGCTGGATTCACCGCGTCTCCAAAGAGCTGGACTCAGGCTGCATCTACATCAGCGGCGCCGTCGAGTTTGACGACCGCCCCGGCCCCGTGCGCGACGCGCTGGCCGAGATGGTGCGGGCGTGGCATGGCGCCTTGCGCCGCGCCATCCAGATCGCCATCGACGAAGGCCACCTGCGCACGGAGACCGACGCGTTGCAGATGCTCTTCGAGATGCACGGCCTGATCCTCGCGCTGCACCACGACGCGCGCTTCTTGCGCGACCCCGGCGTGCT
>JANMMH010000044.1:0-10911 GCA_031373055.1 Rubrivivax sp.
CTCGGGCAGGTAGCGCTCCAGGATGCCGAAGAGCCGCTCGACATCCGCCGCCTTGTGCGCCGACATCGGCACGAATTCGCTGAAGGCGTGGTGCTCGTGCATCTTCTTCAACCAGGGCAATACATCGTTGCGGCTGGGAATAGTGTCGAGCTTGTTGGCGATCAGGAAGGCCGGCTTGCCTGGCGGCAGCAGCGCCAAGACCTTGTCGTCAGGCGCGCCAAAGCGGCAGGCTTCAACAACGAAGAGCACGACGTCGACGTCCGACAACGACGAGACCACCGTGCGGTTCAAGTTGCGGTTCAAGGCGGCCGCGTGCTGCGTCTGAAACCCTGGCGTGTCGACAAAGATGAACTGGTTCGCACCCAGCGTGCGCACGCCGGTGATGCGGTGGCGTGTGGTCTGCGCCTTCTTCGACGTGATGCTGATCTTCTGCCCGACCAGGGCATTGAGCAGCGTCGACTTGCCCACATTGGGGCGGCCGACGATGGCGATGAGGCCGCAGCGTGTGTGGGCGGCAGCGGCGGAAGTGTCTGCAGGGGGCGTGGTCATGGGCTTGCCCGGTGTCGAGCCAGGTCCGGTGGAACCAATCAGGAGCGCAAGGCGCTGCCAGGATGGTCGTTGGTTTTCAGGGCTTCGAGCAAGCGCCGCGCTGCTTCTTGTTCGGCGCTGCGCCGCGAGCGGCCTTCGCCGCGCTCCAGCACTGAAAGCGCCGGCACAGCAACTTCAACTTCAAAGGTCTGCGCATGGGCCTGGCCGCGCGTGGCCACGATGCGATAGCTAGGCACGGCCATGCGCCGCGCCTGCAGCCATTCCTGCAGTTCTGTCTTGGCGTCTTTGCTCCAGCTCTCGATCTCTCCGGTGTCCACAAGCTCACCGAAGATCCGCTGCACCAGCGCCTGGGCGCTTACATAGCCGCCATCGAGAAAGACCGCGCCGATCACCGCTTCAAGGGCGTCGGCCAGCGTGGACGGGCGCTGCGCGCCGCCGCCGCGCATCTCACCTTCGGACATGCGCAAGACCTCCGGCAAGGCCAGCGCGGCGGCCACGCGGTGCAGGCTGTCTTCACGCACGAGGTGTGCGCGCACGCGTGAGAGGTCGCCTTCGTCAGAGCCGGCAAAACGCTGGAAGAGCATGGTCGAGATGGCCGTGCTCAGCACGGCATCGCCCAAGAACTCAAGCCGCTCGTTGTGGTCAGCGCCGAAGCTGCGGTGCGTGAGCGCGCGCACCAGCAGGCCAGGTTGCACGAAGCGGTAGCCCAGGCGCTGCTGAAGTCGTTCGAGGGTGGTGTCCATCGTGAGGCCGGAGCAACCCGACTGCGGGGCCGCAGCCGTCAGCGTGACCGCCCTTGGTACTTGATGAGCACGTAGACCACGCCGTAAATCGGGATCAGTTTGTCGTAGGCAAACTTGATCACGACCTTGTCGTTCTCTTTGGTGATCTCAAGGTCTTTGCCCGCGATGGAGTCGATGGCGTATTCGATGTTGCGCTGCTTGTCGAAGGCCGTGCGCGCCTCGCCCACCGTGGCCGGCGACGCTGCGGCGATTTTGTCAACGGCGCGCTGGATCGTGAAGTACTCGTTGAGCGTGGGCAAGGTCACCACCAGCAAGTAGCCGGTGAAGCCGACCAGAATGCCCCAGAACAAGAGGCCGAACATCGTCAGGCCGCGTTGGCCAGCACGGCGGTTACCACGGGAATTGAAGCGCATGCACGATTCTCCTGTTGGGCCCCGGCGCGGCGCGCCGACCTTGGTCAATGAAAGCCGCCGATCCTGCCCAGATTGCCGAAGTTCATCCATACAAAGAAGGCGCGGCCCACGATGTTTTCGTCGGGCACGAAGCCCCAGTAGCGCGAGTCCTGTGAATTGTCGCGGTTGTCGCCCATCATGAAATAGTGGCCCGCAGGCACCTTGCAGCTCACGCCCTCCACGCTGTAGCGGCAGTTGGCGTGATGCGGGAAGCTCTTGGTGTCGCCACCATAGGCCGCCTGCAAACGCGGGTTGACGAGGATCTTGTGTTCGACGTCGCCGAGCTTTTCGCTCCATTGCGGCGCGTAACGCAGGCTGTCTTCGTCGTAGTACTCGCCCAGCGAGGCCACCGCCACCGGCTGGCCGTTCACGCTGAGCTTTTGATTCGTGTAGGTGATCTCGTCACCGGGCAGGCCCACCACACGCTTGATGTAGTCCAGGCGCGGGTCGGGCGGGTAGCGAAAAACCATCACGTCGCCCCGCTTCGGATCATTGTTAGCAATGATCTTCTTGTTGATCACCGGCAGGCGTACGCCGTAGTGGAATTTGTTGACCAGGATGAGGTCGCCCACCATCAGCGTGGGGATCATCGAGCCCGAGGGGATCTTGAAAGGCTCGAACAGAAACGAGCGCAGCAAGAAGACGATCAAGATCACCGGGAACAGGCCCGCCGTCCAGTCCAGCCACCAAGGCTGCATCAGCAGTGCGGACTGCGCACTGGCGACGTCGCCATCGACCTTGTTGATGCCCATCCTCGCCAGCTCGGCGCGGCGCAGGGTGTCTTGCTCAGCCAGTGCCGCAGCCGCCGCCTCGCGCGCCGGGCGAAAGCGGAAGGTCTCGGCCAGCCAGTACAGCAGCGTGACCATCGTCAACATGAACAACAGCAGCGAGAAGTTGCCAGTCCAGTGGCCCAAAAACCAGCCGCCGAGGTAGACGATCAGGGCGCCGTACAGCGCGGCAGTGAGTGAGCTCATCATCGTGAGGGTATCTTCTTAGTCGTCGACCTGGAGGATGGCGAGGAAGGCCTCTTGTGGCACTTCCACCGCGCCAATCTGCTTCATGCGCTTCTTGCCGGCCTTCTGCTTTTCGAGCAGTTTTTTCTTGCGTGTGATGTCGCCGCCATAGCATTTTGCCAGCACGTTTTTGCGCAGCGCCTTGATGTCTTCACGCGCAATGATGTTCGCGCCGATGGAGGCCTGGATCGCCACGTCGTACATCTGGCGTGGGATCTGCGTGCGCATCTTGGCCGCCACCGCGCGGCCGCGGTACACGCTCTGCGCCTTGTGCACGATGATGCTCAGCGCGTCGACGCGGTCGCCGTTGATCATCAGGTCGACCTTCACGACGTCAGCGGCGCGGTACTCCTTGAACTCGTAGTCCATCGAGGCATAACCGCGCGAGACGCTTTTGAGCTTGTCAAAGAAGTCGAGCACGATCTCGGCCAGCGGCATCTCGTAAGTCAGCATGACCTGGCGCCCGTGATAGGCCATGTTCAGCTGCACGCCGCGCTTTTGGTTGGCCAGCGTCATCACCGGCCCCACGCTGTCCTGCGGCATGTACAAGTGAACCGTAACGATGGGCTCGCGGATCTCGCGAAAGCGCCCGATCTCAGGCATCTTGCTCGGGTTCTCGACGAGCACGACGGTGCCGTCGTTGAGCTCGACTTCGTAGACCACGCTGGGCGCGGTGGTGATGAGGTCTTGGTCGAACTCACGCTCCAGACGCTCTTGCACAATCTCCATGTGCAAGAGGCCGAGAAAGCCGCAGCGAAAGCCAAAGCCCAGCGCCTGGCTGACTTCGGGCTCGTAGCGCAGCGAGCTGTCGTTGAGCTTCAACTTTTCCAGCGCATCACGCAGTTGGTCGTATTCGCTGGCCTCGGTGGGGTAGAGACCGGCAAAGACCTGCGGCTTGATTTCCTTGAAGCCCGGCAGCGGCTCGTTGGCCGGCCCGGCGTTGTTGGGCAGCTTCTTTTCGAGCGTGATGGTGTCGCCAACCTTGGCCGCCTGCAGCTCTTTGATGCCGCAGATGACGAAGCCGACCTCGCCCGCCTTGAGCGATTCACGCGGCATCGACTTGGGCGTGAAGACACCCATCTGCTCGATGCCGAAGACCGTGTTCGAGGCCATCAGCCGGATGCGTTCGCCGCGGCTCAAGCTGCCGTCAACCACGCGCACCAGCATCACCACGCCGACGTAGTTGTCGAACCAGCTGTCGACGATCATCGCGCGTGGCGCGCCGCTTGGGTTGCCGCGCGGCGCCGGGATGCGCGCCACCACAGCTTCAAGGATCTCGTCCAGGCCCATGCCGGTCTTGGCCGAACAGGGGATGGCATGTTCGGCGTCGATGCCGATCACGTCTTCGATCTCTTGCTTGGCCGTCTCGGGGTCGGCCTGCGGCAGGTCCATCTTGTTGAGCACGGGCACGACCTCGACACCGAGCTCAAGCGCCGTGTAGCAGTTGGCCACCGTCTGCGCTTCAACGCCTTGGCTGGCATCGACGACGAGCAGCGCGCCTTCGCAGGCTGACAGCGAGCGGCTCACTTCGTACGAGAAGTCGACGTGGCCCGGCGTGTCGATGAGGTTGAAGTTGTAGACCTGGCCGTCGCGTGCGGTGTAGCTCAGTGCGGCGGTCTGCGCCTTGATGGTGATGCCGCGCTCGCGCTCGATGTCCATCGAGTCGAGCACCTGCGCTTCCATCTCGCGGTCGGAGAGGCCACCACATCGCTGGATGATGCGATCGGCCAGCGTGCTCTTGCCGTGGTCGATGTGGGCAATGATGGAGAAGTTGCGGATGTGGTTCATGGGAACAGCTGCGAGCGCTTCAAGCTGAAGTGGCAGCGTTGCGGACGCTGCGGTGAAGGCTCATATCGCGACGCGATGTGGTGGCTTGAGGGGCCGTGGTGAGTGCAAAAAACGCGCACAAAAAAAAGGCACGTCGAACTTGATGACGCGCCTTCCAACAGAACGTTTGGCAACTGCTTGTTGGGCGTTCATTGTAGCCAAAAGGCTTTGGCCGAAACCCGCGCCAGTGCTTGTTTATCGGCCGTTGCAGGCCTCCAACATGAAAACTTATACACAATCTATGCACAGGTCCGTCGTTGCTGATTCAGGCATGCGAGTGGTCGCTCGCTTGCGGGGAAAGCTGGGGTAAAGGTACCCCTCTTGCGGCCGATTCTAGTTGCCCCCGTTGCGAATCCAGTGAAGAGGCACTTCGAAGTGAGAGGCCACTAACTTGTAGGCCCGGGTTACCCCGAAAAGTCGAACCGCCGGCGCGAATGCAAGCCGCCCTGCACTCCCGCAATGCGGAAAGACCCGCCTTCCTGGTCAACTGGCCGGCCCCTGATTCAGCGTGTCGGGCGAATCACCAGGTAGTTGGTCCATTCGCCCCGGCGCACCATCACGCTCACCGCGCGAGACTTCTCGACCCTTGCCGAAATGGTGGCGAACTGTTTGAGGTCGGTGATCTCGGTGTTGTCCATTGACAAGATGACGTCGCCGTCACGCAAGCCCGCGCGCGCCGCCGCGCCGTCGACGCTTTCCACACGCACACCACCGCGCACCTTGAGCTCTTTGCGCTGCGCCTCGGTGAGCTCGGCGGCCGTAATGCCGAGTGCGTTCTTTGCAGCCGGTGCGGCACTTGGCTCGGCCTGGGCGCGACGCGTTGAGCGATCGGGTTCGAACTCGGCCACGGTGACGGTGACGTCGCGCGTGGTGCCACGGCGGAAGAGCTGCAGCGCCGCGCGTGAGCCCGGCTTGATGCCGCCGACGATGCGCGGCAGGTCGTTGGACTTGTCGATCAGCTTGCCGTCCACGCGCGTAATGATGTCGCCGGCCTCCACGCCCGCCTTCTCGGCCGGCCCACCTGACTCGACGCTTTGCACCAGCGCACCTGCAGCCTTGCCCAAACCGATGGCTTCGGCCACCTCTTTGGTCACCGGCGCGATCTGCACGCCAATGCGGCCGCGAATGACGCGGCCACTGCTGCGTAGTTGGTCGGACACCCGCGTGGCCTCGTCGATAGGAATCGCAAACGAGATACCCATGAAGCCGCCCGAGCGGCTGTAGATCTGCGAGTTGATGCCGACCACCTCACCGCGCAGGTTGATCAGCGGCCCACCCGAGTTGCCGGGGTTGATGGCCACGTCGGTCTGAATGAACGGCAAGTAGTCGCCCGTGTCGCGCGCTTTGGCGCTGACGATGCCGGCGGTGACGCTGTTGTCCAAGCCAAAGGGCGAGCCAATGGCCATGACCCATTCGCCGACCTTGAGCCGGTTCACGTCACCGATCTTCACGATGGGCAGACCGGTGGCTTCGATCTTCACCACGGCCACGTCGGTGCGGCGGTCTGAGCCGACGATGCGGGCTTTGAATTCGCGCTTGTCGGTAAGGGTGACGATGACTTCGTCGGAGCCTTCGACCACGTGCGCATTGGTCATCACGAAGCCGTCGCTGGTGAGGATGAAGCCCGAGCCGGTGCCGCGCTGTTGGGGCTGCTCGTCTTCACCGCGTGGTGTCGGTGTCGGCCGGCGCGGGTCGGGGCGGCCTGGCATCGGAATGCCAAAGCGGCGGAAGAACTCTTCGACGCTGGGGTCGACCTCACTGTTGCCGCTGGCGGCCGCCGTGCGCCGGCTCTCGGTGGTGCGGATGTTGACCACCGCCGGCCCCACGCGCTCAACGAGCTCGGTGAAGTCGGGCAGCTGCATGGTCTGCGCCTGCGCGGATGCCTGCAATAGGGCCAGCGGCGCACCGAGCGCAAGGGCCAGGCTTAGCGCGGCAGAATGGCCACGCGCGAGGTTCAGGAAAGCGGGCATCTTCACAACTCCGATGTCAAAGGGATCAAGGATGAAAACAAGACGGTCGCGCCGCGACTTAGCGACGCCGCTCCAGCGATTCGAGCAAGCGTTTCAAGGTGGCCGGTGGCACATCGCCCATGGCGATCAACCAATACCCACCACGGCGTTGCATCAAGGTGGCGGTAGCGCCGAGTTGGGCCTGCAACTCCTTGCGGTGGCGCGCGGCGTCAAAGCGCTCGATGAAGAGCGAGACATGGGTGAGGCCATCGGAGAACACCGTTTGCAGCATCACGGGCGAAGGCCGGCCGTCGTCGGCACCGGTGGCTTCGATGGGGCGCTTGACGCAGCTGACTTGCGCAAAACCCGGCAGCGGCTCTTTCAGCAGCCAGCCTTCAGCGTCCATCTGCGCGCGCTCATGCTGGGCGCGCAGCACCTTGTAGCCCTCGACATTGCGCAGCGCCTGCAAAACCGACTCGGGCTGCGGCTTGATGCCGATGTCGATCTGCGAAAAGGCTGAGGACTCGAGCACCTTTCCGCCCTCACCCAACACGTCGGCGCGCAACATCAAGCCGCTGGCGACATCGACCCACAAGCGCTGGGCAAAGCGCCAGTCGTCGCGGGGGTGCAGCAAGAAGACCTCGGCCTCGCGCCCGGCCACACGCTCGCGGCCCCCGGCGCGCAGCTCGTACTGCTCCGTCGCGGCGGGGTCCACGGTTTGCATCAGCAACGCGCGCGCGCCCATGGCCTCGCGCTTTTCGATGACCACCACGCTGGACTGCGGCCACAGCGTGTGCACGGCGTCGTTGTGGCGGTAGATCTTTTGCTGGCGGCCGTCCAGCGACTCGATGCGCTCGAACGACTGATCACCCACGCTGAAGTGCGCCACGCGCGAGCTCGAGACCATGCCGCGTGCGCTGAAGACCATCGTGCCCTGGTAGTTGCGCTCTTGCGCCGCCGCGTGGATACGCGCCAGGCGCGAGCGCGGGTCGTCGCGCGCCTGCGCCGGCAGGGCCAGCATGGCGGCAACAAGCAAGGACGTGAACGACCAAAAAACTAACATTCAACGCGAAGGCACGATGGTGTCGACGCTGCGCAGCGCGCCACCGGGCAGCGCTGCGCCGGGGCCTACGCGCATGTCGCGGTGGGCGCGGAAGTAGCGGTCGATTTGCGCGTCGCGCACCATGGCCGCGTCCATCAGGTCCACACCGGCTGGCTGTGATGCAGCGCCCACACCGGCGCGCTGAAAGCCCGGCGCTGCGGGTTGCAGCGTCGACCGCACGGCGAGCTGTGTACCCACCGCCGGCTCGCCGCCCGGCGCCGCCATGCGCGTGACCACGATGACGCCCGCGACGGCCACAAAACCCGCCGCGATGGCCGCAGGTGCCAGCCAGCGCGCGGGCGCACGTACGGCCGGGCGCTGCGGCAATGACGTCACGGTCGCCGTGGCGGGGGCGGCGTCCTGCCCCGCATCCAGCACCAGCCGCGCGCGCAGCTGCATCAGAAAGTCAGCATCACGCTGTGGCGCCCTGGCCAAGTCTTGCGAGCGCAGCGCGTCGCCCATCAGTTGGTAGCTGTGCCAGGTGGCGCGCGCCTCGCTGTCGTGCTGCCATTGCGTGCAGGCGCGGCCGGCCATGGCCGCGTCGCCGTCGCCGTCAGTCAAGCGCGACAACATCTGCCGTGCGGCGTCGTCTGAAGTGGGGCGTGGTTCACTCATGGATGGGTTCTCTTGGGGGAGCCTTTTGCGGCCTACCAGCGTTTGCCGTCGCGCATATCCAGGTGCGGCCGCAGCCGCGCGGCGATGGCCTCGCGGGCGCGGTAAATGCGTGAGCGCACGGTGCCGATGGGACAGTTCATGACTTCGGATATCTCTTCGTAGCTCAGGCCTTCGATCTCACGCAGCGTGATGGCGCGGCGATGCTCCTCAGGCAAATCGTCCACCGCCGCGTTCACCACCGCCGCGATTTCTTTGCTGGCGAGCAGGGATTCGGGCGTTTCGCCATCGCTTAGTTCATTCTCTATGCGTGAAGTTTCATCACCATCCTCGGAAACCGCCATCGCGCTGTGCATGATCACCGGGTCGCGCTTGAGTTCCATCAGCGCCTTCTTCGCGCTGTTGACGGCGATGCGGTACAGCCAGGTATAGAAAGCACTATCGCCGCGAAACTGCGGCAGCGCCTTCCAGGCACGGAGGAAGCTTTCCTGGGCGATGTCGGGCACAAGGTCGACATCGCGCACCATGCGTCCGATCAAACGCTGGATGCGGCGCTGGTACTTCACCACCAGCATTTCGAAGGCGGCCATGTCGCCTTGCTGGGCGCGCTGCACGAGCAGGCTGTCGGCGTCCTCAGTCATTCAGCGGGGCAATTCGGTGCCGAGCACGCCGCGCTTGGCAGTACTCGCGTGGGCATAGGCGGCGCGGCACAACGCGCGAAAGTCAGCTGGCGCGTCACGCCTATGCACAGGCAGCCAACGCACGCGGCGCTCGGCGTCCAGCGTGCGCAGCAGCAGCCACGCACCCAGGTCCATCATCACGTCGACCCGGCTCAGCACGATGGGTTGTGCCGCGTCGCGACCCAGCAGCGACCAGCCCGCGCCGTCCCATTGCAGTATTGACAGCCCCCGCTCAGCGGCCACCACGAACCAGACCACCACCGCCACTGCGACAGCACCGGCAGCGAGCCAGCTCCGCAGGGCGTCAACACCTGCCCATTGCAGGCACCAAAGCACCATGGCGGCGGCCGTCACGCTGTACAGAGCCATCGGCAGATTGCGCCACAGCGCTCCAGCAACACAGGGCACCCGCACCGCCGGGGCGTGGCGCATGGTCTTCAGGCGCGGCGGAACACCAGCGTGCCGTTGGTGCCGCCGAAGCCAAAGTTGTTCTTCACCGCCACGTCGATCTTCATCGCCCTGGCCTCGTTGGCGCAGTAGTCGAGATCGCAGGCCGGGTCTTGGTTGAAGATGTTGATGGTGGGCGGGCTCACCTGGTGGTGCAGCGCCAGCACCGTGAACACCGACTCGATGCCCCCAGCGCCGCCCAGCAGGTGGCCGGTCATCGACTTGGTGGAGTTCACGACGAGCTTCTTCGCATGCTCACCAAAGGCCAGCTTGATGGCATTGGTCTCGTTCAAGTCCCCCAGCGGCGTGGACGTGCCGTGGGCGTTGAGGTAGTTCACCGCGTCGGCGTTAACGCCGGCATTGCGCAGCGCCGCACGCATCGAGCGCTTGGGGCCGTCGACATTCGGCGCGGTCATGTGAAAGGCGTCGGCGCCCATGCCAAAGCCGATCAGCTCGGCGTAGATCTTGGCGCCGCGTCGCTTGGCGTGTTCAAACTCTTCAAGCACGACGACGCCGGCACCTTCACCGAGCACAAAGCCATCGCGGTCGCGGTCCCAGGGGCGCGAGGCCGTGGTTGGGTCGTCGTTGCGCGTGGATAAAGCCCGCGCCGCCGCAAATCCGCCCACGCCCAGCGGCGAGACGGTGGCTTCGGCGCCGCCAGCGACCATCACGTCGGCGTCACCGTATTCGATCAAACGCCCCGCTTCACCGATGCAATGCAAGCCGGTGGTGCAGGCGGTGACGATGGCCATATTCGGCCCCGTGAAACCGTAGCGGATGGAGATGTGGCCCGAGATCATGTTGGTGATCGAGGCCGGCACGAAGAAGGGCGAGATGCGCCGCGCGCCGCGCTCGCGGTATTCGTCGTGCGTCTGCTCGATCAAAGGCAAGCCGCCGATGCCCGAGCCGACGAGGCAGCCGTAGCGCTCGGCCGCCTCTTCATTCAACGCCGCGCCATGTGGCAGACCGGCGTCGGCTACGGCCTGCACGGCAGCGGCCAGGCCGTAGTGGATGAAGGTGTCCATGTGCCGCGCCTCTTTGGCCGGCATCACGTCTTCGACCTTGAAGTCTTTGACTTCACCGGCGATCTGGCAGGCCAGGCCCGAGGCGTCAAAGCGCGTGATGCGCCCTATGCCCGAGCGGCCAGCAACGATGTTGGCCCAGCCGGTTTCCACCGTATTGCCTACAGGGCTGATGAGCCCCAGGCCGGTGACGACGACCCTGCGTCTGGTCATCCGGTACTCAGCCCTTGGAGTGCTTGACGGCGTAGTCGATGGCCAGCTGCACGGTGGTGATCTTCTCGGCTTCTTCGTCGGGGATCTCGATGCCGAACTCGTCTTCGAGGGCCATCACCAGCTCCACGGTGTCCAGCGAGTCGGCGCCCAGATCGGCCACGAAAGCCTTCTCGTTGCTGACTTCGGCTTCAGGCACGCCAAGTTGTTCGGCGATGATTTTTTTGACTCGCGCTTCGATTTCGCTGCTCATGACTCCTCCAGGAGTGGGTACTAGAAAACAGCCGGCATGATACCGGCGGGCT